>NZ_RZRP01000242.1:0-7570 GCF_003997795.1 Mesorhizobium sp. M7A.F.Ca.US.005.03.2.1
CACGCCGTTCCAGCCCGCTGGCTCCGCGCCAGCCGCTGCGACGTCGCCCGAGCCGGCCAGGAAGGAAACGCCTGACAAGCCCGACGATCTTCAGGAACTGAAGGACCAGATCGCGGCCATGCAGCGCAAGCTCGACACGATGTCCTGAGCGCCTGGCGTTCTTGCGGCCTTACACCAGCACGCCCTCATAGCGGCCGCGCGGCCGGATGACACTTCCGCTTGTTATCTGTTCGACCGTGTGCGCGGCCCAGCCGACGCTGCGTGCGAGCGCGAACAGGCGGAACGGTGCATCGCGCGGCAAGCCTAGGCTGCGCGTCAGCGCGGCCAGCCCAAAGTCGATGTTGGGAAGCGCGCCGGTCGCCGCAAAGGCAGCGTCGCGCAGCGACGATAGTGTGCCGTCAACCTCGATCACCGACAGCAGCGCCGCCCCGCGGGGATCGCCGTCAGGATAGAGTTGATGACCGAACCCCGGCAGCGGCCGGTCATGGCTGAGCCAGCGCCGGATCGTCGCATCGGCGCCATGCCGCGCCGCATCCTCGGCCAGTTGCATCACCGCCTCGCCGGCGCCGCCATGGCGCGGGCCTGACAGCGTCGCGAGCCCTGCCAGCAGGCAAGCGGCCAGCGGCGCGCCGGTCGAGGCTGCGACGCGCGCGGCGAAGGTCGACGCATTCAGTTCATGATCGGCAAGCAGGACAAGCGCACGGCGGATCGCATCGGCGCGGCCGGCATCCACCGACCAGTCCTGCGCAAGCCGCTGATGGACGGGATTTGACCCCGCCGGTGCGCCCAGCGCGGCGGCCAGCACGCCGACCGCGTGCGCGGCATCGGCATGCAGCGAGGCGGCGCTGCGCCCGAGCGACGGGCGCCCCTGACCGGCAAGCACGGCAAGTTGCGCAAAGGCCGAGGCTCGGCCAGCTTGATGGGGTGCGTCCGGCGACGCTGCTTCGAAAGCCACTGGTTTCGGCAGAGCCCAGAGAACGGCGGCGGCTTCTTCCAGTGTGGCGTGCCCGGAGAGCACTGCGGCGTCCTGCCCGCGATAGATGAGCCGACCGTGCGAGACGGTCGAAATCGCCGTTACGATCGAGGGCTCGCCCCAGGCGATGGCGCTTTCGGCGATGACTGACGGGCTGCGGCCGCGCGCCCGGCGGGTCGCCAGTGCGGCGATATCGTCGGCGCGGTACTGGCTGCGGCGCGGATCGGCGCGGTCGGGCCGCATGCCGATGCGCCCACGGCTGACATAGGCGTACAGCGTCTGCGCCCGCACCTTGAGTCTCTCCAGCGCCTCTTCCCGGGACAACCACTCGGACATATCGAGCCCTGATATTGATTCTATTGATCAAGATTGATGGAAACGTTGCCCATCTCTATCTCCGATCCGGAAATGCTTCAAGGAGACAGGCTATGGCGAATGGGCTCGATGATGTGGTGGCGGCGGAAACCGTGCTTTCCGATGTGGATGGTCTTGGCGGCCGTCTGACGATCCGAGGTCATTCGCTGCCGGAACTGGCCGGCCGTTGGAACTATGCCCAGGTGGTTAGGCTGCTGCTCGACGGCTTCTTCAACGACCTTCCCGATGATGCGCAACTGTCGCGGGCGCTGGGACAGGCGAGTGCGGACGTGTTCGAACGGCTCTTGCCCTCGCTGCCTTTGCTGGCGCCGCTCGATGTCTACAGCGCCATGCGCGCCGGCATGGCGCAGCTGCCGGATGGCGAGACCTTGACCGACGCCTTGCTGCTGATCGCGGCGCCCGCCGTGCTGACGCCGGCGCTGCTGCGCCTGCGGCGCGGCGAGCAGCCGATCGCGCCGGACAGCCGCGCCGATCATGCCGCCGACATGCTGAGGATGCTGAGCGGCCGCGTCGCCTCGCAGGCGCTCACAAAAGCGCTCGACACCTATCTGGTGACCGTCTGCGACCATGGCCTCAACGCATCGACCTTTGCGACGCGCGTGGTCGCCTCCACGCAGGCCGGCCTGACATCGTCCCTGCTGGCCGGGCTTGGCGCGCTCAAAGGGCCGCTGCATGGTGGCGCGCCTGGCCCCGTCATCGAGATGCTGGATGCGATCCAGGCGCATGGCGATGCCGCCGGCTGGCTGCGCAACGAGATCGCGCAGGGCAGGCGCATCATGGGGTTCGGCCATCGCATCTACCGTGTGCGCGATCCGCGCGCCGATGTGCTGAAGGCCGTGGTGCGGCAACTCGGCGGCGAGGGCGAAACCGGTCGCCGGCTGGCCTTTGCGGAGACCGTCGAGCAAACGGCGCTCGAGGTGCTTAGGATCGCAAAGCCGCAGCGTTCGCTGCAGACCAATGTCGAGTTCTACACCGCGCTGGTGCTGCAAGCGGCGGGCTTTCCGCCGCAAGCTTTTAGCAATGTCTTTGCCGCCGGGCGCGTGGCCGGCTGGATCGCGCATGCGCGTGAACAGCAGACGACTGGACGGCTGATCCGACCGCAGTCGCGCTATATCGGGCCGGTGCCGGACCTGGTCGCCTGAGGTTCTTTCGGCGCCTGGCGAGCGACACCGATCCGATCAGGATCCTCCTGGTGAGCGGCCGTGTGGCCGCTCATGACGAAAATTTCATCTCGTCGAAAAATTCTGGCCGCTGTTATTGCGTCGCATTGAGCATATATGCTGCACTGCAACATAAGATCGCTCTTGCCGCAATCAGAGGATTTCGACCTTGGCCGCCAGAAAAACCGCAGTCATCACCGGCTCTACATCGGGCATTGGCCTGGCCATCGCCCAGGCGCTGGCGGCCGAAGGCCATAATGTCGTCGTCAACTCCTTCTCCGACACGGCTGCCGACCACGCCATCGCTGACGCGATCGCCAGACAGCACAAGGTGAAGACGGCCTATATCAAGGCCGACATGTCGAAGCCGGCCGAATGCCGGGCGCTGATCGCCAAGGCGGCCGAGACATTCGGTTCGGTCGATATTCTCGTCAACAATGCAGGCATCCAGCATGTCGCGCCGGTGGAAGAGTTCCCGATCGAGAAATGGGACGCCATCATTGCCATCAACCTGTCGTCGGCGTTCCACACCATCGCGGCCGCCATCCCGCTGATGAAAAAGGCCGGCGGCGGCCGGATCGTCAACATCGCCTCGGCGCATGGCCTGGTCGCGTCGCCGTTCAAATCGGCCTATGTCTCGGCCAAGCACGGCATCATGGGATTGACCAAAACCGTTGCGCTCGAACTGGCGCGCGAAAAAATCACCTGCAACGCCATCTGCCCCGGCTATGTGCTGACGCCGCTGGTCGAGGCGCAGATCCCCGACCAGATGAAAGCCCATCAGATGGACCGCGAGACCGTCATCCGTGAGGTCATGCTGGACAAGCAGCCGACCAAGGAATTCGTCACGGTGGAGCAGATCGCGGCAGCGGCGGTGTTCCTGTGCTCGGACGCGGCGGCGCAGGTCAACGGCACGCATCTCTCGGTCGACGGCGGCTGGACCGCCGCGTGAGGCGCAAAACTCTCTCATCCACCCAAAGGGACAGATCAAGGACGACGCCATGACCAAGAACGGCAAGGCGGAGGAGACGAAGAAGATCAACGTAGCGCTTCAGGGCGGCGGCTCGCACGGGGCCTTTTCCTGGGGTGTGCTCGACCGGCTGCTGGAGGACGGACGGCTGGAGATATCAGCAGTGTCCGGCACCAGCGCCGGAGCCATGAACGCGGTGGCGCTGGCCGACGGATATGTGCGCGGCGGAGTCGAAGGCGCGCGGCAAAAACTTGACGATTTCTGGCGCGCGGTGGCGGCCAAGGGGCGGTTCAGCCCGGTGCAGCGCATGCCGTGGGACGTCGCCTGGGGCAACTGGTCGATCGAGAACACGCCCGGCTATCTCTTCTTCGATACCATGTCGCGGGTGTTCTCGCCCTATGTCGCCAACCCACTCGGCCTCAATCCGCTGCGCGACGTGGTGCAGCAGGAGATCGATTTCGAGAACGTCCGCGCCTGCAAGTCGATGGAACTGTTCATCTCGGCGACCAATGTCGAGACCGGACAGTTGCGCGTCTTTTCCGACGGGGAGATCGACCTCGATACGGTGATGGCCTCGGCCTGCCTGCCGCAATTGTTCCGCGCCGTCGAGATCAAGGGCGTGCCCTATTGGGATGGCGGCTATGGCGGCAATCCGGCGCTTTATCCGTTCTTCAAGACGGCTGCGACCGAGGACGTGCTTCTGGTGCAGATCAATCCGGTGGTGCGCGAGGGAACACCAAGAAGCGCCAACGAGATCCAGAACCGCATCGACGAGATCACCTTCAACGCCGGGCTGCTGCGCGAATTCCGCTCGATTGCCTTCGTCAAGGAGCTGATCGCCGCCGGCCGTCTGCCACATGGCGAGTACCGCGACATCCGCATGCACCGCATCGATGCCGACGAGGCGTTCAAGGACCTGTCGGCGTCCTCGAAGGTCAACGCCGAATGGGCGTTTCTGACCTACCTCAGAGATCTCGGCCGCACCGCCGCCAGCGACTGGCTGGAAGAGAATTACGACGCCGTCGGCAAGCGACCGACGCTCGATCTCTCCGGCGAACTGGATGACGGCTACAAGCCGGTGCGCGGTCCGGCACCCGGCCGGCGGGTCAAGGAATTTCTTGCGGCGCGCAAGAACCCGGAGGCGGAGCGCCGGCGCGCCTGAGCGACCAATCGATGTGCATCGATTGGTCCGCAATCATGCTTTCAAGGTCAGGTCGATCACCCTGATCAGGGCAGCGGCTGCCTGCCGCTGCCCCTCCGGATCTCTGATCCGCGCCTTCATGCCTTCCAGCCCGTCGAGCAGCATGTCGGCAAGCAGTTGCGCCGACAGGCCCCTGGCCGCCAGATCGACGCCGTTCCTGGCTGCCTCGCCCTCTATCGCGGCGCCGATGTGTTGGCCAAGCCCGCCGCGCCAGCAGCCCACCAGATCGCCAAGGCTCGATTTCATGTCCAGCAATTCGGCGCCGTGCGGCGAGGCAACGACCGCGCTCATCATCGAGATAAAGGCCTCATCGATGGCTCGCATCATGCGCTCGGTGAAAGGGCCGTCGCCGGATAGGGCAAACCTTGCCGCCTCGACCGAGCGCGACAGGATCATCATGGCGATGGCGCGGAAAATGTCGGTCTTGTTCTTGAACAGGAGATAGAGCGCCGGGCGCGACATGTCGGCGGCACGGGCGATGTCGTCCATGGTGGTGCGCGAGAAGCCATAGGCCAAAAACACCTTCATCGCGCCATCCAGAATACGGGCGCGTTTGGGATCGGCGGTGGCGATGTCTTCGATCTGGTTCATCGAGCAATTCTATCCTGCAAAATCCTAATTGACAAAATGACGAAATTTGTCAATCTGTATCGGAGCGAAACGGCCGGGAGGCCGCTTCGCCCTTGGCAGTGGACGACAACAAAGGGTATCCCCATGCGCCTCACCGTCGACGGTCAGTCATTCGATATCGACGCCGATCCGGACATGCCGCTGCTGTGGGCACTGCGCGATCTCATTGGCAAGACAGGGCCAAAATTCGGCTGCGGCATCGCCGCGTGCGGCGCCTGCACCGTGCATGTCGACGGTCAGCCGGCGCGTTCCTGCTCACTCCCAGTTGGGCAGGTCAGCGGCGCTGTCACGACTATTGAAGGCATCGGCACGGCAGGCGGACTGCATCCGGTGCAGCAGGCATGGCTGGAGGAACAGGTCGCGCAATGCGGCTACTGCCAGGCCGGCCAGATCATGAGCGCGGTGGCGCTGCTCGATGAAGTCGCCGACCCAAGCGATGCCGACATCGACAACGCCATGGGCGGCAATCTCTGCCGCTGCGGCACCTATCCCAAAATCCGCTCGGCCATCAAAAAGGCCGCAGCGCTCAAGACGGCGGGGCTCTGACCATGGCCAGGGTCGGAAAGATCGCCCGCCGCACGTTTCTGATTGGCGCTGCCGCTGTCGCTGGCGGCGTTGCCGTCGGCTATTACTACTATCGCAAGCCGTTCCCGAACCCGCTCGAGGCCGAGCTTGGCAAGGGCGAGGCGACGTTCAACCCTTATGTGAAAATCGGCGCCGACAACACCATCACCATCGTCGCGCCGCGCGCCGAGATGGGGCAAGGCATCTCGACGACGCTTGCGGCCATGGTCGCAGAGGAACTCGACGTCGGGCTCGACCGGGTCATGGTCGAGCATGGACCGGCATCCCATGCCTATTACAACGCCGCGATCCTCGAGGAGGGCGGTCCGTTCGCCTTCTTCGATGAAAGCCTGACCGCGCAGGCGGTGCGTTCCGGTCTCGGTGTGGTCGGCAAATTCCTTGCCCTGCAGGGCACCGGCGGTTCGGCTTCGACACGCGACGGTTTTGACAAGATGCGGCAAGCGGGTGCCGCTGCCCGGCAGATGCTGGTCGCAGCGGCAGCGCAAAAACTGGGTGTCGCGGCGGCCGATCTGGAAACGGCCGACGGGTCGATCCTGCACAAGGCGTCGGGCAAATCGCTGACCTACGGCGCGGTGGCCGCGGCTGCCGCCGCGATGGCGCGGCCGGCCGAAGTCAGGCTCAAGGACCGGGCCGACTGGAAGCTGCTGGGAAAGCCGCAGAAGCGCATCGACATGCTGGCAAAGCTCACCGGGGCGCCGATCTTCGGCATCGATGTCCGGCTGCCGGAGATGGTCTACGGCACGGTCAAGATGAGCCCGCGCTTCTGGTCGAAGCCGGTCAAGGCGGACCTCTCCAAAGCCGAGAAAATGCCTGGGGTGATCAAGATCGTGCCGCTCGAGACGAATTACGGCCATGGCTTCGGTATCATCGCGAATAATACATGGGCAGCATTCAAGGCGGCCGAGGCGATCGACGCCCAGTGGTCCGATCCTGAATATCCGCTCAGCAGCGCCGCCATTTCAGATGTGCTGAAGCAGGCGCTTGCCACCAAGGGGTCGGTGATGCGCGACAATGGCGATGTCGAAACCGCCTTTGCCGACGCGCCGCGCGAAAGCATCATCGAGGCAGACTATGCCGTGCCCTATCTGGCGCAT
The DNA here is from genome assembly GCF_003997795.1 of Mesorhizobium sp. M7A.F.Ca.US.005.03.2.1. NCBI lineage: Bacteria > Pseudomonadati > Pseudomonadota > Alphaproteobacteria > Hyphomicrobiales > Phyllobacteriaceae > Mesorhizobium > Mesorhizobium sp. M7A.F.Ca.US.005.03.2.1. The sequence continues at coordinate 6,989 of NZ_RZRP01000242.1, forward strand.
GCGACGATGGAGCCGATGAACGCCACGGCACAGTTCAGGGACGGTGCGCTCGACATCTGGTGCGGCAACCAGGCGCCGACCCTGGTGCGGCAGCTTTGCGCCAACGCGGTCGGCATCGAGCAGGACAAGATCAATGTGCACACCACCTTCATGGGCGGCGGTTTCGGCCGGCGCGTCGAGATGGACTACGCGCTGTGTGCCGCGCTGATGGCGAAGGAGACGGGCGGACGCCCGATCAAGGTGACCTGGACGCGTGAAGAAGACATGCGCCACGACGCCTATCGACCGGCCGCAATAGGCAAGTTCCAGGCGCGGCTCGGTGACGATGGCATGCCGATCGCGGTCGACATGAAGATGGCCTCGCCATCGGTGATTGCCGGTACGCTGCGCCGGCTGTTCCCCTCGGTATCGCCGCTCGGTCCCGACAAGACCATTGTCGACGGCGCCTATGACCAGCCCTACACCATCCCGAATTACCGGGTCAGGGGTATCGCGGCGCCGGTCTCCATCCCTGTCGGCTCCTGGCGTTCGGTCGGCAGTTCGGTCAACGGCTTCTTCCATGAGGGCTTCATGGACGAGATC
>NZ_RZRP01000243.1:0-7567 GCF_003997795.1 Mesorhizobium sp. M7A.F.Ca.US.005.03.2.1
GATATTTGCATATCTGCGCCGCCAGTGCGAATTTGTCGGGTAGCCTGCGGACGTCGGTCCCGGCCGCGCCGGCCGATCCAGCCTCCCGCACCCAAGATGAAGATATGTCCGCGAAATTTCTTGTCGATGTTGGGCGGTGGCGCGCAATTAGAGAGAAGGTTGGGCGAGGTTTGCCGGCAGATAAGGTGATTGGTCGACGAACTCGCGCCCTTCCTCTCCCCCGTCGATCGGGGGAGAGGTGTCGAGCGAAGCTCGAGGGAGTGGGGGTCGACGGTTCGCCCAAGCTGGATGCCGCCCCCACATCATGCTAACCAGCCCGCCATGGCACAGAAGAAAGCATATGAGGTCGATGGCTGGCTCGCGAAGCCGGACCAGCGGATCTCCATTGTCCTGCTTTACGGCCCCGATCGCGGCCTTGTCTCCGAGCGAGCAAAGGCCTTTGCCGGCAAGACCGGCCTGCCGCTCGACGATCCCTTCTCGGTGGTCAGGCTGGAGGGGTCGGAGGTCGACCGCGACGAGGGCCGGCTGCTCGACGAGGCCCGCACCGTGCCGATGTTTTCCGACCGGCGCCTGCTGTGGGTGCGCAATGCCAGCGGCCAGAAGGCATTGGCCGACGACGTCAAGGCGCTGACGGCCGAACCCGCGCGCGATGCGATCATTCTCATCGAGGCCGGCGACCTCAAGAAGGGTGTCGGCCTGCGCGCCATCGTCGAGGCGGCCGACAATGCCATGGCCCTGCCTTGCTATGCCGATGAAGCCCGCGACATCGACACCGTCATCGACGGCGAACTGGGCAGGGCCGGCATGTCGATGACCATGGAGGCGAGACAGGCGCTGCGCCGCAATCTCGGCGGCGACCGGCTGGCCTCGCGCGGTGAGATCGAGAAGCTTGTGCTCTACGCCCATGGCCAGACCGAGATCGGCCTGGAGGAGGTCAAAGCGATGTCAGGTGATGTCTCCGGCGCGTCTTTCGACGACGCGGTCGACGCGCTTCTCGAAGGCAAGATCGGCGACTTCGACACCGCCTTCACCCGCCATTGCCAGTCCGGCGGCCAGCCTTTCCTGGTGCTGTCCTCGGCAATGCGGCAGTTGCAGCAGATCCAAATCATGCGCGGCCAGATGGAGTCCGGCAACCGCAACGCCGCCTCGGTCGTTGCCGCCGCCCGCCCGCCGGTGTTTTTCTCCAGGCGCAAGCTGGTGGAGAAAGCGCTGGAACGCTGGAGCACCGAAGCGCTCGGCCGCGCACTGACCCGGCTGCAGACGGCGGTGCTGCAGACCAGGCGGCGGCCGGATCTTTCCGTCGCGCTGGCAAGACAGGCGCTGCTTGGCATTGCGGTGGAGAGCAGCAGGTTGGCGCAGCGGTAGGAGAGCGATCCTCCTCTTCTCGGCGCCGAGCGCTGCCTCCATCGGTCAATTCATTGTCATGGCGCCCACCTGCTGGAAGGTTGGCAGCGCCTGTGGAAAGACCAGCACCGCCGCGCCGTAAAGAAGCAGAGCGATACCCGACACCTTTGCGATCCCACCTCCGGACGGGAGGGTCTTTTCCGCAAAGATCAGCAAGGTGACCACGGCCATTGCGGCGACGTTCATGATCCCGAGAGGAAAGAGGGCGAGAAACAAAAGCCAGCAGCAGCCCAGGCAAAAAAGTCCATGCTCCAGGCCCATGCGAACCGCACCCCAATAACCATCGCGCCATGAGGTCAGGATGAAGCCAATCGGCGTGCGGCATTTGGCCAGACACAGATCTTTCAGTAGGGAGAGTTGATAGGCGCCCCCAATCATCAGCAGCGCGCCGCCGATACGCGCGGCCGTCGCAGCGGACAATCCCACATGCCCGGCAAGCATCTCCGCACCCGCCGCACCGGCAAAGGCGATAAAGCCCATCACGCCCCAAACCAGCATATACCCGGCCACGAACACCCAGCTCGAGACAAAGGTCTCGCCCCGGCTCTGTTTGCCGGCCTGGACCTGGTGAAACGTCAGGATCATGGGCGCGGCCGTCGGAAACATCATGGCAATCATCATGATCATCCAGATGGCAAGAAACAGCGGCGCCTTCATACCCATGGTGAGTGCGTACATTTCCATGCGCATGTCCGCGTCCATGGCCATCTGCTGCCAGACAAGCAGGGTCCACGCCGCCGCAGCGATAGCGATCAGCAGCGCGAGAATGATGTATCGCTGCAACGTCGGGGCCATGGACGAGGTCGTTCCGTGCTACGCTGCCAACGGCTACTGCTGCCCAGACCAATTGATCGGGGCGTAATGTCCGTTTCGGCGGGAATTGTCCCAGCTCATGCCATGATCGCTGAATGTACTGCCTTCCGCCCCCATCGCCAGGGCGAGCCAATCGGGATTGACAGGATGGCCGGTGGCCGCCCACATCTGCCCGTCCTCGCGCATTGTCGGCAGCGGCTCGACCGCCATCTGCATGACGCCCACAATCTCCGCCGACCGCTTCTTGCCGTCTATCCGGTAGCTTATCGGCACCTTCTTGGCGCCAAGATTCGTGCCAATCATGGGTGCCAGCACCGCCATAGGGCCGCCCGCAGCGCCGGTGAAGATGGCACCTAGCGCCTCTGTTTGCCTGTCATCGGCCCGTTCGTCGATATAGGCGGCGGCCGTCCAATTGCCGTTTGCCATAGGACCCGGCGTGTGAGCGACCATCGCGACACTGAGCCCATCCAATCGAACGTCGCCGTAGTTGCCCGTATTGATATGAAAGACCAAACCGACGTCGCAAACACCTTTCGTCGGCTTCGATGTCAGCTGCGCGTTGGTGGACAGCAGACAAGGACATACGACATCGCAGCTACAATTTTCGAAGTAACTTCCGGACAATTGCCAACGGACTGCCATTTGCACCTCCCACTTGCGTCAGGCGCGTCGGCATATCGCATTGGCGGGGCGGTGCCATTTCACGACTGTGTAGGAACGGCAAATAGCCCCCGCCTCGACTGACCGGCACGCTAGGGCCCATAATTTAAGCCATATCTAATATAGGTTACGCCGTTGCCTGGCACTGTCAAGCCGCGAGCGGCAGGGCTGGCGGCAGGCGCTGCTTGGGATCGCGGTTGAGAGCGCGAGGCTGGGGAGCGAGCCTGATCTCCCCCTCGAGGGGGAGATGTCGCCGAAGGCGACAGAGGGGGCCGCCGCGCGTGGGGCGCTGACCTCTTCTTCGTTCCCGCAGGGGCCCGGCGCTTGATGTGGGGCGACCCCTCTGGCCTGCCGGCCATTTCCCCTCAAGGAGGGAGATTCGCGGCGTCACCGATTTCGCCAATCACCAGCGCCCCAAAAGGAAAAGGCCGGCCAAACGGCCAGCCCCTTTCCACATGCGCAATCTCCGGTCTCAATATACTTCGCCGGCTAACTAACGCTCCTGCTTCAGCCTTCTGCACAGCTCATCAAGCTGCTCCAGCGACCGGTATGAAACCCGCAAAGTGCCGCCCTTGCCCTTGTGATCCACTGACACAATCATGCCGATCGTATCGGTCAACAGCTTTTCCAGCGCCAGCGTATCGGCGTCCTTTTGCTCCGGACTTGGCGCCGGCTTGGCTTCCTTGGTGCTGCTGGTGCCGGCCGGTATCTGGGCCAGCGCTTCGGCCTGGCGTACCGAAAGGCCCTCTTCGACGATACGCTTGGCAAGGCCGGCCGGATCTTCCGCCGTCACCAGCGTACGGGCATGGCCCGCCGACAGCGCGCCGTCGACCAGCATGTCGCGGATCACGTCCGGCAGCTTCAGGAGCCTGAGCGTGTTGGCGACATGGCTGCGGCTTTTGCCGATCACCTGGCCGAGATCGGCCTGGGTGTAGCCGTGCTCATCGATCAGCTGCTGGTAGCCAAGTGCTTCCTCGACCGCATTGAGGTCGGTGCGCTGGACGTTTTCGATGATCGCCAGCTCGAGCGCGGTGCGGTCGTTGACCTCGCGGATGATGACCGGGATCTCGGAAAGCCCGGCGCGCTGCGCCGCCCGCCAGCGCCGCTCGCCGGCGATGATCTCGTAACGGCCGGCCTGTGCCGGCGAAGGACGCGCCACCACCGGCTGGACGACGCCGTGTTCGCGGATCGACTGGGCAAGGTCGGTCAGCTCGGCGTCGCCGAAATGCCGCCGCGGATTCTTCGGATTGGGGGTCAGGAACTCGATCGGCACCTTGCCGTCGGCGCTCATGCCTGGTTTTTCAGGCGCAGCTGGGCGATCGATCTCGCCGATCAGCGCCGCCAGCCCACGCCCCAGTCTCTTTCTCGAAAGGTCTTCGCTCATCTTTATTCCAGGTTGCAGATCGTTTCGGTATCGAATCGGCTCTTTAAATTGCAGGGAGTCTAATCAAGCGGCGCGTAACTTGCGCTCGCGGCGGATCACTTCCGACGCCAGTTGCAGATAGGCCTGACTGCCCGAGCATTTCAGATCGTAAAGGATCGCCGGCTTGCCGTAGGACGGCGCCTCGGACACCCGCACATTGCGCGGGATGACGGTCTCGTAGACCTTGTCGCCCATATGCGCCCGCACATCCTGCACCACCTGGTTGGCGAGATTGTTGCGGCCGTCATACATGGTCAGCACGATGCCCTGGATGGTGAGATCCGGATTGATCGAGCGGCGCACCTGCTCGACCGTCTCCAGCAACTGGCTGAGACCTTCGAGCGCGAAGAACTCGCATTGCAGCGGCACAAGAACAGAATCGGCCGCAGCCATTGAATTCAAAGTCAAAAGGTTGAGCGAGGGCGGGCAGTCGATCAGCACATAGCCGAAAGGTGCGCCGCGCTCGGTCGCGGCGCGCAGCGCATTACGCAACTTGAGCACCCGGTCGGGCGCGGAGGCGATCTCCATTTCAATGCCGAGCAGGTCGAGCGTCGACGGCACGATCGACAGGCCGGGCACCGCCGTCGGGATGGCCGCGGCCTCCAGCTCCAGCTCGCCGGTCAGCACGTCATAGGAGGACACCGTCCGATCCTTGCGGTCGATGCCGAGACCGGTGCTGGCATTTCCCTGCGGATCGAGATCGACGATCAGCACCTTTTCGCCGATCGCGGCCAGCGCGGTCGCCAGATTGATGGCGGTGGTTGTCTTGCCGACGCCGCCTTTCTGGTTGGCTACGGTGATGATTCGGGGGCCATTCTTCATCATGGGTTTATGCCAGAAATTCATTTTGGGCGCCAAATCGCCTGTCAGTGACGGATCAGACAGGTCGCAGGTTGGACAATTCCAGGATGACGCCGCCAGCGTCGGTCACACTGGGATGTTCTACCAGATCGAAGGACCATCGGTGAACGCTTTCTTGCACTTCGGTGCGGTAATCCCGGCCTTTGTGGAACAGGCCGCGCGCGCCTGAAATCAGCCAGGGCGCCGACAGGTCCAGCAACGTCGAAAGCGGAGCCAGCGCCCGCGCCGTGACGATCTGCGGCGTCGAAACAAGCGCATGACTGTCGTCGATGCGGCGCGCCACCACCCGCGCCGGCAGGCTGAACTGCCCGACGACGGTCTGCAGGAAGGATGCTTTTTTGCGATTGCTTTCAATCAGATCGATGCTGGCGCCGTCGCGCTCGGCCAGCAGGAAAGCCATGACAAGGCCCGGAAATCCGCCGCCCGAGCCGATATCCACCCAGCGTGTGGCGGCAGGCTCTATGCGCGCGAGCTGGGCGCTGTCCAATATATGACGCTGCCAGACGTCGCCCGAGGTCGATTGCGCCACCAGATTGATGCTGCGATTCCACTTCTGGAACATCTGCTCGAACGCCACCAGCCGATCGAATGTTTCACGTGAAACCGGGCCTGCCGTGTCCTGCAGGCTCGCTAGGGTCATAGAACTCACGCAACATCCTTTTGCAGGCGCTGGGCGCTCTCCGCGTGACGGACATGCGCGACAATGATCGCCAGCGCCGCCGGCGTCATGCCTTCCATGCGCTGGGCATCGGCGATGGAGCGCGGCCGCCGCGCCTGCATCTTCTGCTTCAACTCGTTCGACAGACCCGGCACTCCGGCGAAATCGACCGTCTCGGGGATCAGCCGGCTCTCTTCATGCCGGATCTGCGCGACATCCGTCTTCTGGCGATCGAGATAGACCGAATATTTCGCCTCTGTTTCGAGGCGCTCCGCCGTTTTGCCGTCGATTGCCGCGAATCGCGAATCGATACGTCCCAACCGGGCCAAGTCGACGTCGGGATAGGACAGCAATTCATAACCGGACCGGCGCACGCCGTCCCGGTTGATTTCCAGCCCATGACGCGCCGCCTCGTTGGGCGTCATTGTGAGCAACTTCGCCAGCTCCCGAGCCTCATCCAGACTTTGCATGACATCCCCGTAGCGCTGCATCCGCTGCGCCGAGGCGATGCCCAGCCTGGCCGCCAGCGGCGTCAACCGCTCATCGGCATTGTCGGCACGCAACGACAGCCTGAATTCGGCCCGCGAGGTGAACATCCGGTAGGGCTCCGCAATGCCCCGGCTGGTCAAATCATCGACCATGACGCCGATATAGGCCTCGGTGCGGCTGAGCACGATCTGCTCGCTGCCCGCCGCCCGCCGCGCCGCATTGAGGCCGGCAAGCAAGCCTTGCCCGGCCGCTTCTTCATAGCCGGTCGTGCCGTTGATTTGCCCGGCGAGGAACAGGCCACTAACGCGCTTCGTCTCCAGCGTCTGATGCAGTTCGCGCGGATCGACATGATCATATTCAATGGCATAGCCGGGCTGCAGCATGACGGCCCGCTCCAGCCCCGGAATGGTTTTCAAGATGTCGAGCTGCACATCCTCGGGCAGTGAGGTCGAAATGCCATTGGGGTAGACGGTGTCGTCGTCCAGGCCTTCCGGCTCCAGAAAAATCTGGTGCCCGTCCCTGTCCCCGAACTTGACGATCTTGTCCTCGATCGACGGGCAATAGCGCGGCCCAACGCCTTCGATCGATCCGGAATACATGGCCGAGCGACCGAGATTGGCGCGTATCAACTCATGCGTCGCGGTCGTCGTCCGCGTAATGCCGCAATCGATCTGCGGCGTGGTGATACGGTCGGTCATCAGCGAGAACGGCACCGGATCCGCATCCGCCGCCTGGCTTTCCAGCGACGCCCAGTCGATGGTCCGGCCATCGAGCCGCGGCGGCGTCCCGGTCTTCAGCCGTCCAAGCTTGAAGCCGGCGCGGTCCATCGTTGCCGACAGGCCGAGGCTCGCCTGCTCGTTCATGCGGCCGGCGACGATCTTCTTCTCGCCGATATGGATAAGCCCGCGCAGAAAAGTTCCGGTCGTCAGGACGACCGCGCCACAGACCAGGCGCCGGCCGTCGGCTAGGAGAACCGCCGTGATCTGCCCGTCGGCGATCTCGAAGTCCAGAACCTCGCCTTCGACCACGTCGAGATCGTTCTGCTGCCGAATCGCTTCCTGCATGGCAAGGCGATAGAGCTTTCTGTCGGCCTGCGTACGCGGGCCGCGCACCGCAGGGCCTTTGCGGCGGTTGAGCAGGCGGAACTGTATGCCGGCCGCATCCGCCACGCGGCCCATGAGGCCGTCCATGGCATCGATCTCGCGCACCAGGTGGCCCTTGCCGAGCCCGCCGATCGCCGGGTTGCACGACATCACGCC
>NZ_RZRP01000244.1:0-7566 GCF_003997795.1 Mesorhizobium sp. M7A.F.Ca.US.005.03.2.1
GTTGGGGATCGTCGTCGCCCGCTGCGGCTTACGATCCCCTGTCTTGCCGATTGGATGTCTTGCCGATTGGATGTCTTCCGATCGGACATCTTGCGATGCGGATCAACGCTTGTCCTGGTATAGCCGGTCGGTCGCCCGGTCGCTTTCCCTTCGTTCAGCGGGCCCACGCCGGCGGCGTGCGATAACGGCATAGGCCAACAGCACGATCAGCAACAATGGGCCGCCGGCAACGACGACTAACCACATGATATCTCCAAACATGGCGGCATCTCCTTTCCCAGACAACCGGCAAGGAGGAGAACCGTTCCGCGCAGCAGCAGGGTAATGCCACCTCGGTCATCAACTTACGGATTGCGTTCGTAGGTTCCGATGAGTTCTGCCTGCTCGAGCGAGTGTTTCTGCGCCTCCCGCCAGATGCGCTCGACGCCTGCGCTGGCCGGAATGGCAAGGCTCGGCGTGTCGAGCGCGGCCAGCCGGAAATGGTAATGGTGGACGCCATGTCCGACCGGGGGTTCAGGGCCGTCGTAATAGGCGTTGCCAAAATCATTTGTTGCTTGCCTAAGGGCACCGGGACCTGGCTTGCCGCTTTCCGCCTCGGGAAGTTCCCTTGTCTCCGCGGAGATGTTGAATACCGCCCAATGACCAAACGTTCCGCTCGGCGCATCAGGATCCTGAACGACGAGAACGAGGCTTTTGGCGTCGTCCGGTACTCCAGACCATTTCAGCGGCGGCGATACGTTTTTGCCGTCTCGTGTATATCTTTCGGGAATTGGTCCGCCTTCGGCAAAGGCGGCGCTGCTGAGGGCAAGTGGCATGGTTCACTCCTTCCGGGGAAGTTGATCGCAGCGATGCCAACGGCATGCTATTTGTTGGTCCGCATCTTTTGTCTTGGATCGATCCCGCCAGCAGCGGTCGTGTCGTTCTCGACATCGCCTTCGACCGTGTTCTCGCCTTCCAGCTCGAACTCTTCGCCTTCCTTGATCGTTCCCTTGGAAGTCCCGATACCAGGATTGTTCGCCAAGTCGGCATCGCTCGGTTTTTTCCATTTCGGATGTTTGGTTCCGGTCATGAGAAAACTCCTTCGACGGGATTTCAGTTTAAAAATGCAAGCCAGATGGGCCGTTCCGGTTCCAGGGCTCTGCTTCATCGGCTCGCCGCGCGCGCCGGTTAGAGCCCGAATGGATAGGTGTCGGGAACGCCGGTTCTTGCATGCTCCGGGCCAAGCGGCGTCACTGCCGCGGTTTTGTCGAACCATAGGAACGCGTCGAACTGCTGGGGCAGGGAAGCGTCCGCATAGTGGCTGCCCAGCTCGGTTTCCGGCCGGTAGATTACCCCGATGAATCGCTCCAGCCTGCGTTCCAGCAGCCGCTCACGCAGCGTCTTGTCGCGCCCGAGGTCGAGCAGGAACCGCGACACAAGAGAATCGTGGCAAAGCCGTTCGTAGCTGTCGGCGTGCGACGCGCGAACCTGCTTCACCTCCATTTCGCCATCCCAGTCGCTTGCGGCCGCTACAGTGCCGGAATGCGTGCCCATACCGATTAGCGCTGCCTCATCGCCGAAACGCTGCCGGCAGAGCTGACCGATGTTCAGTTCGTCCCTGACGACACCCATCTCGGTAAAGCGGGCATCGCCGATATGGGAATTGTGCGCCCACACCACCGCCTTGGAGTTGGGGCCGCCGGCGTTCAACAAATGTTCCAAGGTCTCGAACATGTGGGTGTCGCGCAGGTTCCAGGACTCCGCACCGCCATAGTACATGATCCGGTAGTAGTGTTCGGCGGACGCGATCAGCCGAGCATTCTGACTGGCGTCGAGAAAGTCGGTTCCGTCCTGTTTTGCATAATCGAGTTGTCTGGCGAGCAAGTCCCGGCATTGTTCCAGCACGGCTTTCTCGCATTTTTTATAGCCGGCGGTGAGCACCGCACGGCCGTAGGTAGACGGTTCGTGTTGCCAGGGCGTCAGGCAACCATACCGTTCGCGTGCAATCTTGGCTGCCTGGGGATCGACCCGGTCGAGATAGTCGAGGACCGCGCCTATGGACCCGCTCATATTGTAGATGTCCAGGCCGTAGAACCCTGCTTGCTCCGAAGGTTCTAGCTTCTCGTTGCGACGGCGCATCCAGTCGGAGAAGGCCGCGACATCGGTGTTGCGCCACATCCACGTCGGAAACCGCTGGAATGGCGCACCGGCGCCTGTTCGCGGCCGACGATGGCGAACATAGCGGTCGATCGCCGCCGCATCGGGCCAGTCCGCCTCGACCGCGACGATGGTGAAGCCGTGCCGTTCGATAAGCCTGCGGGTGATCGCCGCGCGCGCCCTGTAGAACTCGGACGTGCCATGGCTTGCCTCGCCAAGCAGAACGACGCGCCGGTCGGCGAACCGGTCGAACAATGCGCCGAAGGCCGGATCGTCGAAATCGGGCAGCGGTTCAGCCGCGGCCGCAATCATATCGGGCAGGCTGATCGGATGCGGATGTCGAAGTGGGCGACCGACCTTGGTGACGGTGCCGTTTTCCGACCAACCCTGCTCGCCGATGAGAGGGACGAAGCGCACGCCGCCGAAATCCTCCTCGCTGTAGGTTGCGGCACCTGTCCGGGTGACTTTGAGCAGGCGTTGCAAATCGGGGTCGTCGCCGACCGGAATGACGAGCCTGCCGCCGACATCGAGTTGCTCCTGAAGGGCGAGCGGTGCGCCGGGACCGCTGGCTGTCACCACGATGGCATCGAACGGCGCCGCCTGCGGCCAGCCCTTGGTGCCATCGCCTGTCCGGACCTCGATGTTTCGATAGCCGAGTTTTTCAAACCGCCGTTTCGCCGTTTCTGCCAAACCGGGATGACGCTCTATGGTGTAGACCTGTTCGACGATCCGGCTCATCACCGCGGCGGCGTAACCCGAGCCGGTGCCGATTTCGAGCACGTGGTCACCCGGTTTGACGCCCGCCATTTCGATCATGAATGCGACGATGTAAGGTTGCGATATGGTCTGGCCGTCGGCGATCGGCAGCGGCGTGTCTTCATAAGCAAATTCCTCGAAACCGGGTTCTACGAAGGCCTCGCGTGGAACTTCGCGCATCGCCTGCAGAATTTCACGGTCATGGATGCCACGCCGGCCGACGTGGATATTGACCATTCGATCACGGGCACGAGGAAGATCGAGCATTTTTTAGCTCCCTTGGTGCAACGCTTCGAGGTTGTCCTTCGCGGTAGCTGCCTTGAACCTGGCCTTCGCGATTCCAGTTTCTAACCGCTGGAGGACTTCAAGGTTCCCGCCTATTTGCGGACAGAGCCGCTCGCTCCACCGGGATAGCGACCGGTCTCTTGGCCGCTCGGGTCGCGACACTGTCCCGGACGGCGGCAGTCGGGGGTTGCTCAAGCGCAAAGATGCCCCAGTTATCACCAGCGAACCGAAAGCTGGAGATGTCGATGAACGACAAGGCTGCCGCGACGCCGCAGGCTATCGGCCACGAACGGATCGACCTCATGGACCGTTACTGGCGCGCCGCGAATTACATCTCGGTCGGCCAGATCTATCTGCTCGACAATCCGCTGTTGCGCGAACCGTTGAAGGCCGAGCACGTCAAGCCTCGGTTGCTTGGCCATTGGGGCACGACGCCGGGCCTGAATTTTCTCTACCTGCATCTGAACCGCGTTATCCGCGAACGCGACCTCGATGTTCTTTTTATCTGCGGCCCGGGCCATGGCGGTCCCGCAATGGTCGCCAACACATGGCTCGAGGGCACCTATAGCGAGATCTATCCCGATATCGGGCAGGGCGAAGACGGCCTCAGGAAACTGTTCCGGCAGTTTTCCTTTCCCGGTGGCGTGCCAAGCCATGCCGCGCCCGAGACGCCAGGCTCCATCCATGAGGGCGGCGAATTGGGATATGCACTGGTTCATGCCTTCGGTGCGGCCTTCGACAATCCGGGTCTGGTGGTTGCCTGCGTCGTTGGTGACGGCGAAGCCGAGACCGGTCCGCTGGCGGCGGCATGGCATTCCAACAAGTTCCTGAACCCAGCGTCGGACGGCGCCGTCCTGCCGATCCTGCATCTAAACGGCTACAAGATCGCCAATCCGACGATCCTCGGCCGCATGGACGATCAGGAATTGCGAGACCTTTTCGCCGGCTATGGCTACGAACCGTTCTTCGTCGAAGGCCACGAACCGCTTGCCATGCACCGATCCATGGCCGCGACGCTCGACACGGTGCTCGATCGCATCCGTTCCATTCAGGAGCAGGCACGGGCTCCGGGATGGCATGGTCAACGCCCGAAATGGCCGATGATCGTGCTGCGCAGCCCCAAGGGATGGACCGGGCCGAAGGAGGTCGATGGCGAAAAAGTCGAGGGTTTCTGGCGCTCGCATCAAGTGCCGGTATCGAACGCTCGAGGGAATGAGGAGCACCGCAAGATCCTCGAAAACTGGATGCGAAGCTACGAGCCGGGAGAGCTGTTCGACGAAAGCGGGCACCTGTTGCCGGAGCTTGCGGCACTTGCCCCGACAGGGACAAGGCGCATGGGCGCAAGCCCGTACGCAAATGGCGGCCTGCTGAAGCGCGATCTGATGCTTCCAGATTGGAAAAGCCTGGCGCTGGAAGTGCCGCGTCCAGGTGGCGTCATTGCCGAGGCGACGCGGATTTGCGGAAGCTATCTTCGCGAGGTGTTCCGCCTCAATGCCGAGGCGCGAAACTTCCGCCTGATGGGGCCGGACGAGACATCCTCCAACCGCCTCGACGACGTGTTCGAGGTCACCGATCGGATCTGGATGGAGCGCATCGAGCCCTATGACGTCCATCTTTCCCGTGATGGTCGCGTCATGGAAGTGCTGAGCGAGCATCTCTGCCAGGGCTGGCTTGAAGGCTATCTGCTCACCGGCCGGCATGGCCTGTTTTCATGCTATGAGGCCTTCATTCATATCGTCGATTCGATGGTCAACCAGCATGCCAAATGGCTGAAGACCTCCGGCGAGCTCGCTTGGCGCAAGCCGATCGCCTCGCTCAATTACCTTTTGACCTCGCATGTCTGGCGGCAGGATCACAATGGTTTCAGCCATCAGGATCCGGGCTTTGCCGATCTGGTCGCCAACAAGAAGGCCGACACGGTAAGGCTCTATTTCCCGCCGGACGCCAACACCCTGTTGTGGATCACCGATCATTGCCTGAGAACCTATAACCGCATCAATGTCATCACCGCCGGCAAGCAGCCGGGACCGCAATGGCTGTCCATTGAAGAAGCCGGAGCGCATTGCAAAGCTGGAGCGGGCATCTGGGAATGGGCCGGCACGGTTGCTCAGCACGAGGAGCCCGATGTGGTCATGGCCTGCGCCGGCGATGTGCCGACCCTGGAAACACTGGCCGCGACAGACATTCTGCGCTCCGCGATCCCCGACCTGAAAATCCGCGTCGTCAATGTTGTCGACCTGATGACATTGCAGTCGAACACGGAGCATCCGCACGGCCTGCCCGACGGGGACTTCGACGCGTTGTTCACGAAAACACGGCCCGTCATCTTCGCCTATCACGGCTATCCCTATCTCATTCATCGCCTGACATACCGCCGCGCCAACCATGACAACATGCATGTGCATGGCTTCCGCGAGGAGGGCACCACGACGACGCCATTCGACATGGTGGTGCTCAATGAACTCGACCGCTACCATCTCGCGCTCGCCGCCATCGAACGCGTGCCGGGACTGGCCGAAAGGGCCGAAGGGCTTGCCGGCGAACTCCACGGCAGGTTGGCGAAGCACAAGGCCTATGTGCGCGAGCACGGCGAAGACATGCCCGAAATCCAGAAATGGAGCTGGCCCGACAAAGCCGCGACAAAGGGGCGCCAATGATGCGTCGGTCGATCCTGGCGCTGAATGCCGGCTCGTCCAGCATCAAGTTCGCGCTTTACGATCTTGTCTCATCACGGGATATGCAACTCGTTTCACGCGGCACGCTGGACCTGGGCGACAAACCCACACTGCGCGCAAAAGCGGCCGACGGAACGGTGCAGTGCGATCGGCCGCTCACCGCCGACAAGCGGCGTGACGCGGCCATAGGCGAGATGCTGAATTGGGTGCAGGGCGAAATTGGGGAAAGAAACCTGATCTGCGCCGGCCATCGCATCGTGCATGGCGGAAGCGAGTTCATCGAACCTGTCCGTCTGACCCCATACATCATCGACGCCATCGACAGACTTACGCCGCTTGCTCCGCTGCATCAGCCTCGCAGTCTCGCGCCCGTCCGTGCAATAGCCGCCTTGCAACCGGACCTGCCACAGGTTGGCTGTTTCGACACCGCTTTCCACCAGACGATCGATCCGCTCGTGCGGCGCTTTGCCCTTCCGCGCCAGTATGAAGAGCAAGGCTTGCGCCGCTACGGGTTCCACGGTCTCTCCTATGAATACATCGCCGGGCGGCTCAGCGAGATATCGCCAATTTTCGCGGCGAAACACACGATCGTCGCCCATCTCGGCAATGGGGCAAGTCTTTGCGCCCTGCACGGGGGCAAAAGCATCGATACCACGATGGGTTTTTCGGCCCTGGATGGCCTCGTCATGGGCACGCGGTGCGGCGCCATCGATCCCGGCGTGCTGTTGTATTTCCTGCTGGAAAGAGGCATCGCGGCGGAAGAACTGCAGGCGATGCTCTACGAGAAGTCGGGCCTGCTCGGCGTATCCGGGATTTCCGGCGACATGAGGACGCTCGAAGCGAGCAATGATCCTCGCGCGCAAGAGGCGATGGCGCTTTTCGCCTTTCGCGCCGCGAGAGAGGCCGCGGCGCTTGCAAACACGATGGGTGGCCTTGAATGCCTGGTGTTCACCGCCGGCATCGGCGAACGGTCCGCGACCATCCGCAAGGCCATATGCGAAAAATTGACCTGGCTTGGCGTGGTGCTTGAAGATCGCGCCAACAACACCCACGCCGAGATCCTCAGTCGTCCCGAGAGCAAGGTGGAAGTACGGGTGATTGCGACCGATGAGGAAAGTGTCGTTGCACGTCACAGCCGCATGGTGATGCAAGCCTGAACGCTCGCCTCGGCATCGGAAAATCGCTGTCGATTCGGCCCGATGAAAGCGCGGGCAAGGGTATTCCCTGTACGAAAATTACCAAGCAAGCGGTCGGGGGAACCAACTGCCCATAGAAATATTGTGCGAGCAATCCCGGCTAACCCCGAGATCGTCGGCCGATGATCAGGCCGACAGCCTTACTTCAGGCATTGGCTGAGGATCCATGTTTACGGACGACGTTGCGGTGAGGCGCCTGAAAATCCTGGTCGAGCAATATGTCGAGACACGCAAGAAACGCCACGATGTGATCTCTACCGCCAAGGCCGGGACCGCAATTCGAGAGGTGATGCCAAGTTGCCCGCTTTCCGGAAAGGCCTTCGATGATCTGATAGCGGCCTGCGCCATCGAGCATGGCCTCGCTGTGCTCTTCGACAATCCGGGGACATCAGGCACTGAAGTCTGAGGCTGGCGCTTCCGATGCCACCATCGCGATGAGCAGGAGTTCAGTCGACATGTCCAGGTACTTTTTCGACCTTCGAGATGAGAGCGGAAGCTTGCAGGAGGATCCCGAGGGC
>NZ_RZRP01000245.1:0-7565 GCF_003997795.1 Mesorhizobium sp. M7A.F.Ca.US.005.03.2.1
CCGCAAGACGCTGCTGTCGCGCCGGCCGATCCGCGAGATGGAAGTCTATTGCGGCGAGTTCGCCGTCGGCGGCTCGACCGGCGACGTGCCCTACACGCACGGCAACGCGAGCGAGATGTTCCTCGTGCTGCGCGGACGCGTGCAACTGACGCTCGGCGAGGAGAGCTTCACCCTCGAAGAGGGCGATAGCATCGAATATTCGACCTCGACGCCCCACCGGACGATCAATGTCGGCGATACGGTGGCCGAAGTGCTGTGGATCATTGCGCCGCCGACCAGCGGCGCCGTCGACCTCGACCAATATGTAGCCCGGAAAACGCTCGCGCCCGGCCTACCAAAATCAAACAGCGAGCCATCGGAGGGTTAGAAAATGGGAAGCAGATCAAGATTGGCCGGGTTCGTCGGCGCCGCCGCACTGGCCTTGCTTGCGGCCGCCGCTCACGCGCAGAACGCGCCGCCGGCCGGGACCGTGGTGGACGGCTCGCTGAAGGGAAAGACGCTGACCTTCGTCTCCTATGGCGGCATCTACCAGGACGGCCAGGTCGCCGCCCTCAAGGAATTCGTCGACAAGAGCGGCGTCAAGCTTTTGAATGATGGGCCGACCGAAATCGCCAAGCTCCAGGCGCAGGTCGAATCAGGCAATGTGACCTGGGATGTCGTCGATACGGACGATTTTCCGCCCTTCGTGCATTGCGGAAAACTGTTCCAGAAGCTGGATTTGACCAAGCTCGACATCTCGCACATCCCGCCCGGACAGGTCGGCGAGTGCAGCGTGCCGGCGATGAACTACGGCATGGTCCTGATGTACAAGAACGACACGTACAAGGACAATCCGCCGAAGGACTGGAAGGACTTCTTCGACACCGCGAAATTTCCCGGCACCCGCGCCATCGACGGCAGCGGCAGCCCGCTCGGCGGCCTGATCGAACAGGCCATCCTGGCAGACGGCGGCAAGGTCGACGCCATGACGCCGGCCGATATCGACAAGGGCATCGCCAAGATCAAGGCGATCGGTCCCGACACGATCTTCTGGAAGACGGGCGCAGAATCCCAGCAGCTCGCCGAATCCGGCGAGGCCGACATGATCATCATGTGGACCGGCCGCGCCATGACGGCGGTCAAGAACGGCGCTGCCTACACGCCGGTGTGGAAGGACTGGCTGGTCGTCATGGACCAGCTGACCATCCCGGTCGGCGCCAAGGACACCGACGCTTCCTACGCGCTGATCAACGCCTATCTCGGCAAGAAGTCGCAGGAGATCCTGACCGAGCAGACCTCCTACTCGCCGATCAACAACGAGGCACAGCCGAAGGTCGACGCATCCGTCGCCGCCTTTCTGACCAACACGCCGGACCACGCCAAGCTCGGCTATCAGCAGAACATCAAGTTCTGGGTCGCCAACTTCGCCGCCGCGTCCGACAAGTGGACAGCGCTGATGGCCGGCAACTGAGCCGGCTACCGCTGAGGTGACGGCGTGAGCCAGACATCGCATACGCCGACGGCCGGGGGTGATCATCCTCGGCCGCCAGGTGCCGTGCGGGCGCCGCAGCGGCGCCCGCGCCTTGCTGCCTATCCTTCGCTGCTGGCGATGCCCGCCTTGGCTTTGCTCATCGCCGCGATGGGCTATCCCTTGCTGACCGTCACGCTGCGCAGCTTCTCGGACCCATCTTGGGGCTTGCAGAACTATGTCTGGTTCTTTTCCACCCCGGTGAATGTCACCGTCCTGTGGCGCACCTTTTCCATCGCAGCCTGGGTCACCATCGTTTGCGTCATCGCCGCCTACCCCTATGCCTATCTCATGACGGCGGTCGGACCGCGCCTGCGGCTGGTCCTCATCCTGTGCGTTTTGGTGCCGTTCTGGGTCAGCGGCGTGGTGCGCACCCTGGCCTGGGTCATCCTGCTGCAGGATTCCGGCATCATCAATTCGGTCATCAGGCTGCTCGGCTTTGACGGCGTGAAGCTGATCCGCACGCAGACCGGCGTCGTCATCGGCATGGCGCAGGTGCTGCTGCCGTTCATGATCCTGCCGCTCTATTCGGTCATGCGCGGCATCGATCTGCGCCTCGTGCAGGCGGCGCGCAGCCTTGGTGCGCGCCCGGCACGCGCCTTCCTGCAAATCTATCTGCCGCTGTCGCTGCCCGGCGTTTTCGCCGGCGCCATCATCGTCTTCATCCTGTCGCTCGGCTTCTACATCACGCCTGCCCTGCTCGGCGGCCCGCGCAGCACCATGCTGTCGACGCTGGTGCAGAGCCAGGTGCTCAGCCTGCTCAACTGGGGCCGCGGCGGCGCCATGGGCGTCGTGCTGCTGGTCGCGACCTTCGTGCTTCTAGCGCTCGCCGCCCCGCTGATGCGCCAGCGCCACAAGCAGGCGTCCAGATCATGAGACTGGCACCATCCCGCCTTCTGCTCGGTCTGTTCTGCCTGCTGGTCGCCGTCTGGCTGGTGATGCCGACGCTGGTCATCATCCCGATGTCATTCAACGAGAAGAAGTCGCTCGCTTTCCCGCCGTCCGGCTTCTCCTGGCAATGGTACGAGAATTTCTTCACCAACCCCGATTGGCTGTCGAGCTTCTTCAATTCGCTGAGGGTCGCGGGCCTCGTCGCCGTCGCCGCCACGCTGATCGGCACGCTGGCGTCGCTCGGCCTCAGCCGCATGAAACATTCCGGCGCCGGCCTGCTGCGCGCCATCCTGATCACGCCGATGATCGTGCCCGGCGTGGTGCTGGCCATCGGCATCTACGCCGTCTATCTCGACTACCAGCTCGTCGGCACCACCACCGGCTTCGTCATCGCACATACGATGCTGGCGATCCCCTTCGTCATCATCGCCGTGTCGGCAAGCCTCGAAGTCTTCGACGCGCGGCTGGAGACGGCGGCGGCAAGTCTCGGCGCCAACCGCTTCACCACATTCCGCACCGTGACCTTGCCGCTGATCGCGCCCGGCATCCTGTCCGGGCTTTTGTTTGCCTTCGTCACCTCCTTCGATGAGATCATCGTCGCGCTGTTCATCACCAGTCCCTACCTGAAGACCTTGCCGGTGCAGATCTTCACCAGCATCACCCGCGACGCCGATCCGACGGTGACGGCCGTCGGAACCATCATCTTCATTGCCACGACGCTGATCATCAGCGCCGGGCTGATCATCAGCTCGAAATCGACGAGGAGTTGAGATGACTGCGAGGAAACGCGGCGCGGCCATCGACATCAAGTGCGCAACCAAGCGCTACGGCAATTTCACCGCACTCGACGATGTCAGCCTGCATATCGAGCCGGGCGAGTTCATGACGCTGCTCGGCCCCAGCGGCTCGGGCAAGACCACGACGCTCAACGTCGTCGCGGGCTTCACCGACCTCACCTCCGGCGACCTCGCCGTTGGCGGCAAAAGCATCGTCGCCCTGCCGGCCCACAAGCGCAACATCGGCGTTGTCTTCCAGCACTACGCGCTGTTTCCGCATATGACGGTCGGCAAGAACGTCGCCTATCCCCTCACCTTGCGCGGCATGGACAAGCAGGCGCGCGACCGTCTCGTCGTGCGCGCGCTGGACATGGTCAAGATGGCCGACTTCGCGCATCGCTATCCCTCCGAACTTTCCGGCGGCCAGCAGCAGCGCGTGGCGCTGGCGCGCGCCATCGTCTTCGATCCGCCGCTGCTGTTGATGGACGAACCGCTCGGCGCGCTCGACAAGAAACTGCGCGAATGGCTGCAGCTGGAGATCAAGCGCATCCACCGCGAACTCGGCACCACCTTCGTCTATGTGACGCACGACCAGGAAGAGGCGCTGGTCCTGTCCGACCGCATCGCCGTCTTCAATCAGGGCCGCATCGAACAGGTCGGAACCGGCCGCCAGCTCTACGACGAGCCAACGACCCTGTTCGTGGCCAAGTTCATCGGCGAATCGACCAGTTTGCGTGGCACCGCCCAGACGTCCGGAAGCGAGACCAGCCTGACGATCGCCGGCCAGAAGATCGTGGCCAACGGCAAGCTCGCCAGCGGCCGCAAACCGGTGGTCCTGCTGCGGCCGGAGAAGCTTTTGCTTGCCGGCACCAACACGCCTCCCGCCGCCGGGCAGAACAGCCTCACCGGTCAAGTCAGCGAGGCGATCTATCTGGGCTCCGGCTCGAAATACCAGGTGACGTTGCGCGACGGCTCGGTCGCCATCGTACGCTCGTCGCTGGAAGCCACACCGTTCTCGATTGGTGACACGGTCGATCTGCGCTGGTCGGTCGTCGATGCAAAACTTCTTGCCGACGACGATCGCGCCGACATGACGATGACCTGATCGCTCTTTCCCCGCAGGATTTTTAGACATGGACGCCAAAGTCAACGGCAACGTCTCGTTCTGGTATGCCGACATCGGCCTGCCGGCCTATCGCGCGCCGCTTCCGGGCGATCTCGAAGCCGATGTCTGCATCGTCGGCGCCGGCTACACCGGCCTGTGGACGGCTTATTACCTGAAGAAGGCCGATCCATCGATCCGCATCGCCATCGTCGAGCGGGAGTTCGCCGGCTTCGGCGCGTCGGGCCGCAATGGCGGCTGGTTGTCCGGCGGCTTCAGCTGGTCGCGCGAGAAATATCTGCAGACCTCGACGCGCGGCGCTGTCATCGACATGGAAACGGCCATGCATGGCACGGTCGACGAAGTGATCAAGGTGACCGAAGCCGAAGGCATCGATGCCGACATCCGCCGCGTCGACAATCTAACGGTGGCGACGAACCCGCCGCAGCTCGAACGGATCAACGCCGCCTATGCCGATGCGATCGGCTGGAGCGTGCCGAGCGAGCGTGTCAGCCTGATCGGCCAGGCAGAGGCCAAGGCCCGCATCAACATCAGGAATGTGCTTGGCGGTTATATCCACCACGGCACCGCGCGTGTGCAGCCGGCCAAGCTGGTGCGCGGCCTGTCCGAAGCCGTCGAGCGGCTCGGTGTGCCGATCTACGAGCAGACCACCGTGACCGGCATCGAGAAGGGCAAGGTCACGACGAACCGCGGCACCGTGCGCGCGCCGATCATCATCCGTGCCACGGAAGGGTTCACGGCCGGCATACCAGGCAATGAACGGCTCTGGCTGCCGCTCAACAGCGCGCAGATCATCACCGAGCCGCTGCCGCAATTACTGTGGGACGAGATCGGCTGGGAGGGCCATGAGCTTCTGGGCGACTCCGCGCACGCTTATTGCTATGCGCAGCGCACCAGGGAAGGCCGCATCACCATGGGCGGACGCGGCGTACCCTATCGTTACGGCTCGCAAACGGATGTACGCGGCCAGACGCAGCAGGCGACGATCGAAAGCCTGCACGCCATCCTCACCCGGCTGCTGCCGCAGACAGCCAGGCTTCGCATCGACCACGCCTGGTGCGGCGTTCTGGGCGTGCCGCGCGACTGGTGCACGACGGCAGGGCTCGATCCGCAGACCGGCATCGGCTGGGCCGGCGGCTATGTCGGGCTCGGCGTCTCGAGTTCCAACCTTTCGGGCCGCACGCTGCGCGACCTTATCCTGCGCCGCGACACCGAACTGACCCGCCTGCCCTGGGTCAACCGAAAGGTCAGCAAATGGGAGCCAGAGCCGATGCGCTGGCTCGGCGTCCACTCGATGTATCAGCTCTATCGCGTCGCCGACGAGCGCGAGGAAGCCGGCCTCCAGCACACGTCGAAACTGGCCGCAATCGCCGACCGCATCACAGGACATTGAGAGACTGCCATGACCGACTTCCAGACCTTCGCCCACCTCGCCTCCATCGACCTCGGCGAGCCTGAGCCCAAGCCGACCTCGATCAGCGGCGATCAGTTCGAAGCCTCGACGACGCTGTGGACCTCGCCGGATGGCGCACTGGAAGTCGGCGTCTGGGAGTGCACGCCGGGCCGCTTCACGGCCTCGCGCGAGACCAATTCCGAAACCTGCCACATCGTGTCAGGCCGGGTCTCGCTGCATGGTCCCGATGGCCGCAGCGAGGACGTCGGTCCGGGCGAAATGCTGGTGCTGCCGAAAGGCTGGAAAGGCGAATGGACGATCCACGAGAAAACGCGCAAGCTCTATATCCTGCACTTCGAAGCGTGAGCCGGCTGGAACAGCCGCTACTCGTCGTCTGAACGATCACCCCCGGTAACGATCGGCTTGCCTTCTATCACACGCCGCAAGGCGTCGTTGATGCGGTCCTGCCAGCCGGGTCCATCCTCCTGGAAATGGTCCAGCACGGCGCGGTCGATTCGGATCGAAACAAGCTCTCTGACGCCTGGAGCGGCCGTGGGCTCTCGGACCGGGGCAGCCGGCCTCTTCATCGGCTTGAAAGCCGCCTCGGCGGCCGCCATCGGATTTGTCGGTCGGCGCGGAGGATTTGCCATTGGATGACCCTGACTGAGGATGATTCGTGCGCGACGTAGCACGCCTGAGCCACCATAGCCCAACCAGCACCGTCGCGCAGGCCCCTTTGGTCAGGACGATCACTCGGCTGCTTGGAGGCTCTGTGCGTCGATGATGACCCTGATCTCGGCGCGGCAGGAGCCGCAATTCGTGCCGGCATTCAGGGCCGCGCCGATTGCCGCAACGCTGCCGCAGCCGCGGCGTACCGCTTCCGCGATCTGGTTGGCGCCAACGCCGAAGCAGGAGCAGACGATGGCGCCGCGATCGACGTCGATCCCGCCCGGCCGCCCGGCCACGATCGCCAGCCTGCTGCGCCGATCAACATGATCGGCACTCAACTGTTCCGCCGCCCAGCCGCGCGACACGGCGACCGGGCCGGGCGCGACGAACAAGGCGCCTGACAGTTGGTCGTCGTCGAAGGCGGCGATGCGGTGCTGGCCGGCGTCGCGGTCGTGATAAGCTGATATTTCGGCACCCAATGACGTACCGAACAGCGACCCGGCAAAGCCCGCCCAGTCGATGTCGTCATCGGCAAAGGCAAGCTCGACCCGCCAGCCGCCCTTGCACTTGGCCACGGCCCAGTAGGGCGCAGTATTAGGCTCCGGCCGCTGCCGAGCCACCGCAAAGCCAAAGGCCTTTGCCGCGAATTTCTCGATGCGGACGGCGACATGTTTCAGCGCCGGCTGACCGGAAATGGGATCGGTCAGCGGCGCGGTCAGCGTGTCGAGCCGGCCCTTTGCCGAGAACTGATCGGTCCAGTGCATCGGCGCAAACAGGCTGCCCTGGCGCTGGCGCGCCGTCACCAGCGCGCGCACCAGCACATCACCGCGCGGGCTGGAAACGCGCGCTATGTCGGCGTCACCGATGCCGAAGCGCTGCGCATCCGCCGGGTGGATCTCGACGAAGGGCTCGGCGATATGCTGCGACAAACGCGGGCTTTTCCCCGTCCGCGTCATGGTGTGCCAATGGTCGCGGATCCGGCCGGTGTTGAGGATCAGCGGATAATCGGGGCTGGTGCGGATTTCCGTGGTGGGACGGATGGCGATGAAGCGCGCCTTGCGGTCGGGTGTGAAGAAGTTGCCGTTGGCGAAGAAGCGAGCCTGGAGCCCAGTCGTGCCGACCCCTTCTGGCCAACCTCCAGCTTGAGCGCCCCCCTCTGGCCTGCCGGCCATCTCCCCCTCAAGTGGGGAGATTGGCAGCTTCGCC
>NZ_RZRP01000246.1:0-7544 GCF_003997795.1 Mesorhizobium sp. M7A.F.Ca.US.005.03.2.1
GCTCGGTCGGCACCGGATCGCCGAACCAGCGCGCAATGGTCTGTGCCGTGCCGGCCGTATCGCTGCGCCCGTTGAGCGCCACCGCGCGCTGGCGAACGGCTTCGGCCAGTTCAGGTGGCCGCCGGAACACGGCATTCAGGGAAACGATGCGGCGGACGCGCTCCGGTGCGCGCAGGGCCAACTCCTGGGCAACGAGCGCACCCATCGAATGGCCGACGACGGACACCCGGTCGAGGCCAAGATGGTCGAGCAGGCGAATGGCCTGGTCGGCGTAGTCGGCCAGTTCCGGGTGCTGCGGCGGCAGTGGCGACTGGCCGTGGCCGAGCATGTCGATCGCGATGACGTCGAAGCTGTCGGCCATGCGTTCGAACTGCGGCTGCCAGATCGCGGCGTTCATGCCGACGCCGTCGATGAACAGCACCGGCGTGCCAGCGCCGGCACGGATGAAGCAGGTGCCATCGAACGTTGTGCCCTGTCGCGCCCAGGTGGAAGCGTCAGCCATGCACGTCCCCAAGCTCCTTGAGGTCCTGATAGCGATCGCCGATACGATGATGCGGGCGACCGCCGATCGACGCACCAAGCGCCACCACCAGTTCGTCCGGCGCCGGCGCATCGCCGATCTGGAAATGCACGGTCAGGTAATGCGAGCGCCGTCCTTCGTCATTCTTGTCCATCAGTGGGATCATGATCGGCGTGTTCGGCCCGCCGCGCAGGTTGGTGAAGGCAAGATAGGTCTTGGCGCCGACGGCGCGGCGATAATGATTGCCAAAATGCAGCGTGTGGATCAGCGCCGAGGCATGCTCGATCTCGCCAGACGTGCCGCAAATGGCCGCTTTGCCATAGCCCTCGATCGCCTCGCCGGAACCGGCGACGGCAATGATCTCGCGGGTCAGGATCTCTCCGAGCACCGGCGCGCAGGCGCGGATTTCGGGCGACAGATCGTCGGTGAAGCCGCGTCCCGCCCAAGGGTTCGTCAGCACCGCGGCGACGCCGATCAGGCGCAGCGGCCGCGGTGCAGCCTTGCCGCCTTCGATCAGCGTGTTCTCGGTATAAGTCACGATCTTGCGGATGGCAGGCTGCATGGAATCCTCGGGTCGGCGATCCCAGGGACCGTCCGATCCCTGTATCATCTTATGGTATACCATGCTATGGAGCACCAAGTACCTTGTCAACCGGGCATGGAATCTGTTTTCGTGGCGGTGCAGGAGCCAAGACATGCCAGACGACACCCTTCGCATCGACCGCAGCGCCAAGACCTTGAGAACGCTGGCGCTGGAGCGCATGCGCGAAGCCATCATGGATTTCCACTTCCAGCCTGGCGAAAGGTTGGTCGAGCGGCCGCTTTGCGACCAGCTTGGCGTCAGCCGTTCCGTCGTGCGCGAGGTGCTGCGGCAACTGGAGGCCGAGGGGCTCGTGCAGATGATCCCTGGGCACGGGCCGGCCGTAGCCAGGCCGGATCTTGGCCGCACCGACGAGATCTATGAGTTGAGGGCACTGCTTGAAGGCATTGCGGCACGCGCCTGCGCCCTGTCGGCCACCGGCGAGCAACTGGCAACGCTCGAACGCGCGCTGGCGGACTTGTTCGGGGCATGGGCGTCGGCGACGCCGCCGGCAGTGATGCGGGCGACGACGAAATTCTACGAGGCGCTGTTCGAGGCCGCCGACAAGCGTGTCGCCTGGGAAATCGTCAGCGGGCTGAATGTCCGAATCAATCAGCTTCGTTCGATGACCATTCTTTCGGAGAACCGCCGCGAGCCTGCGATCAGCGAGATGAACGAGATCATGGACGCGATAAGGTCGCGCAAGCCCGATGAGGCGGAAGCGGCGGCACGGCGACATGTCGAATCGGCTTGGCAGATCGCTCGAGATAAACTTCGCCTGGTCTAGATCCCGGTGAGTTCAGCCTATCCAACCCGTCGAAGGGCCTTGAAGAAAGTGTCTGCTTCCGGGCAATTGAAAAATGCAACTTTACGACTGAGATGGGGCGCAAAGCTGCCGTCCGCCTTCGAGCCTGGAACTGGATGCCCACTCGATCGTTTAAATAGCATATTCCATTGAAATTTCTCATGAGGAGGAGCGCATCGAGCGAGCGCTCGACCGCGTTGCGGAGATCATCGTCGCACCTAGTGACCAAGGCGAGGAATGGCTTCCTTTATACGACCACCTAGAACGAGCGATGCAGGATCTTCAGGCGAAGGAAAAAAGTCTCGTCGCAGTACGTGGGCGCGCCAAACGAGCGCAGGGTCGAGCGAAAGCACGTTCCCGAACACCGCAAGAAACGAAATCCATATGGCCCAGTCTCTCTCGTCCGTCAGGCGCTTCTTTGGCGCGATGAGCGCCAGCAATGCTCAGTGACGACGAGGTATTGTCCTCCACGATACACCACCTCTAAGGCTCCACGTTTGACGTTGGGGGCAGCACCACAGCCGGGTGGCGCCCTTCGCGCAGCATCAGCCCGAGAGTGTAATCAACCGCCAGCTTCACGGCACCAAGCGCGGTCCCGTCGTCCCCCAGGGAACTGACGGCGATCCGTGTCGGCCACGCAAGCTCTGCCGCGACGCGCTCGACGTTTTCCGTCATCAGCGGGTTTCTGCCGACACCGCCGCCAAGCACGATCAGGCCGGGGTCGAGTATGCCGATACAGCCAGCGGCCAGCCTGCCGATATCGGCGGCATGGCGCGCGACAGCCGCCACCGCCGGTGCTGAGCCCTCCAGAGCACGCGCGAACAGATCCTTGGCCGAGTCGGGCGGCGCGCCTTCCGCAGCGGGCCAGTCGACACGGCAGCGCTCTATTAGCGCCCGAGAGCCGAGATAATGTTCGAGCCCTTCACGATAGGGCGTCTCGCTGGCCGACCATGGAAACGGCATGCGGCCGATTTCGCCGGCCGCACCACCGGCGCCGCGAAACAAACGCCCCTCGGTGATGAGGCCGAGGCCAACCCGCACGCCGACCTGCAGAAAGGCGAAGGTCTGGTGGCCTTGCGCGGCACCAAAATGCATCTCGCCAATGGCCGCGCAGTTGACGTTGTTTTCCAGGACGATCGGCACCTCGATGCTGCGCCGCAGCAGGCCAAGCACGGCAGACGGCCCCCCGGGCCGGTCGAAACGATCATTGGAGACGATGCGCGGCACCGCCACCGCAATGGCGCGCAACGCGCGAAAACTCTTGGCCACCTTGGCCATTGTGGCACGCGCGACCGACTCTACGACGGCGCCGACCGCGTCGGCATCGCCGGCTATCGTTTCCGGGATCGGTTCTTCCGCCGACGCCAGCTTCTGCGCATCCATCGAATAGGCGACGGCGCGCACCTGGGCGGCGCCGACATCGATGCCGATCGCGTAGCCGGCACCTGGACCGATGCCGTAGATCGTCGCCGTGCGGCCAATGGCGCCGCGCTCAATCCCACGCGAGGCGACGAGGCCGAGCGCGCTCAGCTCCGACACCGCCGCCGACATGGTAGGCTTCGACAGGTCGAGCATGGCGCCGAGCTTTGGCCGCGTCACCGGCCCGTGCGAGGCAAGCAGGCGCAGCACCGCCCGGGCGCTGTCGGTCAGATTGGGGATTTCCGCAGCCGCCATCTCAGCCGTTCGACCTTTGCCTGAAATCCTGTCTCCGGTCGGCGAAAGCGCATTCGCTGCCCCGACTCGAAAGCCATATCCTGTCCTCAATGCCTCATTGCTGACCGGTTTGGCAATTTCCGCGATGTCCGGACAAGGACGTCAGACTTCGGTCGGCGACCACGGCTTCAGCTTGGTATCGGTCTGGCGGTAGCGGAACACGATGTCGGTGAGGCCGGCCGCGTCCTGCATGTCGCCGACAATGAGCTGGATGGCGATGATCTCCAGTATGGCATCAGCGATGGCGTTGCCGAGCGCGGGAATCGAGATCACCACCAGCCTGTCGGCTGGAGCGACATCGCTGCGCCGCGTCACCAGCACCGAGGGGCAGCCCAGCGCCGCAAGATCCTGCGCGATCTTCACCTCGCGACCGTCGCCGATGGCGATCAGTCCGGTCGTCGCATCCTGCGATTCCATCGGCCCGTGCAGATAGTTCAGCGTGTCCCATCCCGATGCCGGCACCCGCACCGCCTCGCGTATCAGCATCGCCGCCTCGCCGGCATTGGCGAAGCCGACACCGGCGCCGACGATGTCGATGGATGTTCTGCCCTGCAGCAGCCGGGCCGCCTGCCCGGCAGCGCTTTGCGCACCGGAAAGGACGGTGGCGGCTGCAGGTGGCAAAGTCGTCCAGTCGAATCTGTTGCCGGCGAGCCTGTCGATCAGCATGCCGAGCGCCAGCAAGGTCCCGGTATAGCCGGTGGAGCTTGCGCCATTGTCGGCACCCGAATCCGTTGCCAGCACCGCGCCGGTGAGATCAGCCAGCGGATTGTCGCTGCCGCGGCAGACCGCCAGACGCGGCGCGCCCGACGCCTCGCGCATGACGTCGTAGATTTCGCGGCTCTGCCCGGAGGCCGACAGCGCGATGAACGCATCGGCGGCTGCATCCGTCCGGCCATAGAGATCGGTCGGCGTATAGGCAAAAGCCTTGATACCGGAGGCGCGCAGATAAAGCGCACCGGCCAGCGCCGCCTGATAGCTGGCGCCTATGCCGGCAAGCCCGATCGTCTTGCCGGCAAAAGCGCCGAGATCGAGGTCGTCAAGCGACGAGGCCACCGAACGCCGGCCGATTTCGAGACTTTCCGTCTGGCGCGCCACCGCCGGGCGATAGCCGATACGCTTCATCATTCAAACCGCTCCAATTCCCGAAGATTAGCCCTGGCCGATCAGCAGTCGTCTCGCCAAGGCGACCGCACCCAGCACCGGCGGCTCGCGCAGCAGCAGCACCTGGCTCGACGGCGAGACCTTTGCCATGGCCTCGACGAATGCCGTCATCAACATCGGCTGCTCCGAGATGACCCCGCCGCCAGCCACGACAAGGGCGGGATTGGCGCCGCGTTCGATCAAGAGTTCGACCAATGCGGCCAACCCTGTCCCGCCTTCGCTGATAACACGGATAGCCAGAGCCGAGCCGGCGATCGCCGCGTCGAATACGGCATTGGCATAGCGGCCCCAGACCGCGGCACCACGCGTTTCGTTGAGCAGGATGCCAAGCTTGGTCTGGTCGTCTGTACCCAGTTCGCGCATCAGCCCGGCAATCAGCGGGTCACCATCCTGGCCCCGGTCGAGGCTGTGCCGGATTGCTTTCGCCGCCTCGCGCACCAATGCCGGCGCGCTGCCCTCGTCGCCAAGGATCCAGCCCCAGCCACCGGCTGCCAGCATCTTGCCATCGGCCGTGCGTGCCACCGCGATCGAGCCTGTGCCGGAGACGACGCCGATGCCGTCGATGTAGCCAGCGGCAGGAACCATCAGCTCGGCATCGTTGACCACCTGCACCGCACCACCGGTCCTGCTTGCCAGCAGAGCCTGGAAGCGAAGGCATTGTTCACCCGTGTCGCAGCCATGCGCGCCAACGGCCAGCACAGCGGGCGCGACCCCGCCGCACAATCCCGCGACGATCCCAGCCAGTGTCTCGGCATCAGTCTCCATCTGGCGAATGCGCCAGCTCTCCGTCACCAGCACCTCGTCGGCGATGCGCTCGCCCTGGCACGCCATGATGCGCGTCTTGGTGCCGCCTATATCCACGCCTGCAATGATTTTCTGGGTCACCATATCCACCGCGCAAGCCGGGCTGCCGCGTCCAATCCACATTAGTTAGGAAACTTTACAAACTATCTTTCCAGACGGCAAGAACTATGATTTGATAATCGTCGTAAAAAGCGCATCAAGCGCGATTGGGAGATTGCAACATGAGCAGGAGAAGGATTGGGCTGGCCCTCGCGGCCGCGTCTTTCGCATGGGGATTGGCAGCCAGCGTGGCGCATGCCACCGACATCTCGTTCTGGACCTGGCGCCAGGAAGACAAGGCCGCCTACAACGAACTTTTCGCCGATTTCACCAAGGCCAACCCGGACATCCATGTGAAGTTCGAGTCCTTCCCGGACGAGAACTATCCGACGATCGTCTCGACGGCCTTGGCCGCCGGCAAGGGTGGCGACGTCATCCACACCCACGCCTATGGCTGGCTCGAGCAGTTCGTGAAGGCCGGCTATTTCGAGCCGCAGGATCTGACCACGGTGCCTTCACTCGCTAACCAGCCCGCCGATGCGCTGGTGGCCGGCACCTACCGCGCCGACAAGAAGGTTTATTCCCTGCCCTTCGCCTCGCAGACGCTCGGCCTGTTCATCAACAAGGACGTCTTCGCCAAGACCGGGTTGACCCCGCCGACCACATGGGATGAGTTCATAACCGTCAGCAAGGCGCTGAAGGACAAGGGTATTTATCCCCTCGCCAACGGCATGGGCACAAGCTGGTTCAACGAGATGTTCGTCGCCATCTTCACCAACCCGTTCCTCGGCCAGGATTTTGTCAGCGACCTGACGTCGGGCAAGACCACCTTCAAGGACCCGCGCTATGTCGCCGCACTCGGCAAGCTGCTCGAATTGCGCGACTACATGCCGCCCGGCTTCGAAGGTATCGACTATGACACCGCCGGCCAGCTGTTCATCAGCGGCAAAGCGGCGATGCTTGCCGGCGGCAGCTTCGACATCGCCAGCTACCGCACCCAGAACCCGGCCATCAACATGGACTTCGTCGCCCCGCCCATGGCCAAGGCCGGCGATACGCCGCAGGTGACCAAGTTTTTCGACGGCGGCTATGCGGTCAACGCCAAGTCGGCCAACAAGGAGGCCGCGCTCAGGCTGGTCAACTGGATGGGCACAAAGGAGTTCGGCGACAAGTTCTCCGCTCTGCTCGGCAACATCTCGCCGATCAAGGGCGTCGTCATCAAGGACGAGCTTCTCGCCCATGTCGCCAAGTTGAACGAAACCGCCATGCCGCATATCAATGTCGTCTACTTCCGTTTCGAGAAACCGACGGGATCGGAGCTGCTGCAGGGCGACATCACCAAGATGATGTCGGGTTCGATCACCCCGGACCAGCTGGCCGCCGACCTGACCAACGGCCTCGCCAAATGGTACAAGCCTTTCCAGGGCAAGTGACATGAACAGCGGCCGGCGCCACACCACAAAAGCCTTTCCGTGGCGCCGGTCACTCTGGATCGCGTCCCTGCTGACACCGGCCCTGGTGGTCATGGTGCTGTTCGTGCTCTGGCCGCTGCTCTCAGCCTTCCGCCTTGCCTTCTATGAGTTCAACGGCTTGCAGCCGACCGTATTCATCGGCTTCGAAAACTTCCGCAAGGTGCTGTTTGAACAGCCTTACAGCGACTGGACCTGGAATGCGCTGAAGCACAACATCATCGCCTTCGTGGCGCTGATGGTGTTCGAGAACGGCACCGCTTTCCTGCTCGCCTATGCCTTGCTGAAGGCGCTGCCCGGCCACCGTATCCACCAGGTCATCGTCTTTCTTCCGGTCGTGCTGTCGGCGGTCATCGTCGGCTTCCTGTGGAAACTGTTCCTGCATCCGCTGTTCGGCCTGGTGAACCAGACGCTGGCGCTGGTCGGCATCGGCGCCATACCGTGGCTCGGCAA
>NZ_RZRP01000247.1:0-7543 GCF_003997795.1 Mesorhizobium sp. M7A.F.Ca.US.005.03.2.1
GACCGCGAGGTTCGCGAGCGGATGAAGGCGATCGCGCAGGAGCGTCGCCGGTTCGGCTACCGGCGTCTTCTGGTGATGCTGAGGCGGGAGGGCCTGGTCGTTAACCACAAGAAGCTGTTCCGGCTTTATCGGGAGGATAAGCTCGCCGTTCGCCGGCGTGGCGGCCGCAAACGGGCAATCGGGACCAGGGCGCCGATGCTGGTGCCGCTGAGGCCCGACGAGCGATGGTCGCTTGACTTCGTATCGGACCAGCTCACCGACGGGCGACGCTTGCGCATCCTGGCCGTCGTCGACATGCACGAGAGAGTGCCTGGCACTGATCGTTGATACGCGTCTCTCGGGCATGCGGGTCGCCCGCGAATTGGACCGGCTCATCCACCGAGCGCGGCCGGCCGAGGATGATCGTCAGCGACAATGGCAGCGAGTTCACCTCGAACGCCATCCTCTCCTGGGCGGATCAGAGCCGCGTCGAATGGCATTACATTGCGCCCGGGAAGCCGATGCAGAACGGCTTCATCGAGAGCTTCAACGGCCGACTGCGCGATGAACTGCTCAACGAGACACTGTTTACCTCGCTGGCTCAGGCGCGCGTAGCCATTGCCCTGTGGCACGCCGACTACGATACCGCGCGGCCGCACTCCCAAATCGCCTGGCAGACACCGGCCGAGTTCGCCAGCACCTTCAATCCGCGGCGGTCGCTCGCGCTGCGCTATGCCAAAGGCTCCGCGCCAGCGCCCGTCGCTTCACCCGCCCAGCAGGGCACAGCCCACGCCGGAAACGAACTCAAAACTGGATAAAAACTGGGGGCAACGTCACTCGCAATGCGGGGATATGAAGGGCTTGATGATGCTCAAGTGCAGCGATTCCGCTGCCGCCACAAAGCGCTCAATTTCAGCCTGCGATAGCTTCTGCGAACCTTTTGACCTAGGCATTTGGCGAACTCCGTTTTGAGGGGATCGCTGCAACGAGGATAATAATCCTATATTCCAAAGTGGGTGACCAGAGGGCTCGCTGGGGTCACCTCTCATGATGACTTGCGCAATTACTAATTTAGTGAAACGTTAAATGCTTCTAGAGAGTAGACGCGAGAGACCCGGTCGGTCCAGTTATGGGGCGGCATTGAGCATAAATGTTTTTTCCGCGTTTCCTGATCGGGATGTTCGCCACTTCGACCGTGGCGGCGATCTGGATTCTTCTAGCAACCGGCTCGTTCTGGAAGTCGCTTGCATGGACATTGCTGATCTTGATCATTTTCCAGGTGGGATATCTCGTATTGTCATTCGCGCTTTTCTACCAGTTTGGGACGAAGAGAACCGAAGAAAAACCAAACACTGCCGAGCCTACCCGTCGGGACGGTGGTGTCTCATCTGAAGGCGGCCGATGATGGTCCCGGCTAATCCAGTACGGGCACGTAAATTAGTGTTTGGTTGAAAGCGCCGCCACACAGTCTTCCAGGATGGCCAGGCGAAACCGGAGCCACTTTAATTCTTGGCCGACTTGCGCCAGCTTTAACATACCAGCCGAGCTCGCCACTCTTCGCCTCTGCTCCTCTTCCAAGGACGCGATTTTCACGCGCAATTCGAAGGCTTCTGTAGCCTTCGAGTTCCTAACTAACATCCGGGCACGCATATCCAACCCCACGCAGAAGAAACGTCGCCCTGAAATCGCACGGGCTGCGTTAAACTCTGGCGTTCAAATCATCGGGGATTTTAGTGATCACTAAAATAATGATCGATGCACCGAGGTATGTAGATTTCCATTGCATTGTGCGCGCCATCCATGAACTCCGTGGAAAAAACTCACAGTTGGGAAGACGACGAATGAGCGCAGGGGATCGTGCGCAAGCTTCGCCCCCGCAAGGCCCAGCGATGGTTGCGGGCGACCCTTCAACATTGACAAACCGTATTGGTGAACTCGCCGGGCGAGGGCCCCCAACTACTGCCTCAAGCCCGACGAGCTGCCGGGGATCAGCCGGCAACCGCCTTCGGTGCAAGACGGGTGCCAGCACTTCCGTCCTGAAGTGAGACAAACGGAGACCACCATGCGCGACGCGATCTGACGGAGCGACCAGGCAAGGGCTGGACGCCATGGGCGAAGGGTGCCGGCGAACACGACATCGAGAAAATCTGGTGGATGGCTCGGGTGTTGCATTTCCCGAAACTGAACTCGAGCGCTTGGTTCGACGGCAGCGAACTCGACGGCATCGCTCATTGGGGCTTCCGCAGCGAGAAGTGGACCATGAAGGCGAAGCCGGCCGACCGGCAACCGCTGCCCGAGGTCTACGGGCTGGCGCGGGAAGCGCAGAAGCAGGCCGAGGTCGATCTCTTCCGGGCAAGGGCGAATGCGCGCTTCCTGCTGGCCACAGGCGGGCGTCAGCACGCGCAAGGTGCATCGCCGGCGTATGATGGCGGCCGGGGGAAACGCGCTGGTGAGACCTATTTCCCGACAGAACCTATCGCCTTCTCACGCCTTGATATGGCGGATCGACTCCTATCGATCGTACGCCCTCATCTGTTCGGCCGATGTGCCAGCCAAAGTAAGGCGTCAAGTTGCAAATGTGATCCAGGGTCACCACCGAACAGCCCCTTTTGCCAGTCGCTAAATGGGCTGATCAACAGCCCCAGCGGGCTGATTCCGGTGGGGCAGCCGCCACTTCTAGGAGGGCCATCTCGGCTTACCTCGGAGGCGGGATTTGGTTAACAGCGCGAGGGGTAAGGCAATGCCGAGCGGGGTTTTAATTCCGGTTACCGTCACAATCGACGGGGTCAAGAAGACATTCCCGTCGCTCACAGATTTGGCACTCCATGTAGGTTCAAATCCGACTGCGCCGGTTGCTTGGCGTAGTCGCAACTCCGACCGACCAATTCAGGACTGGGTGGATAAGCAGCTCATGCGTAAAGTCAGCAGGGCAAACAATGTTGAGTAATCCCTCGCATGGGCGCGCCCGCTGTTCACCTAAAGACCCTGGCTGTTCTTACGTTAAGTAAGGCAAAGTTGCCGGCGAGGCCCGCCTATTCGGAAACAGGTCCGCCGCTCACGCGATAGGTGATTCTTGGCGCTATGCCGTCCCGCGATGGGTCATATTGGCTGGGACTGAAATCGCTTTGCTGCTGTGGGGTTGGGGCACGGGGAGGCTCGCGGACTCGCCAATGGGACCGCGAGCCTTTTTAGTGTGCTAGCTCTCCTTCGCCACGGTGCTCCATGCAAAATCAGTGCGAAGGCTGACGCATCCTGGCGAAGCCGAAGCCTCCATCTTTGCCGCAGCCGGGGTGCTCGCACGTATGATTGTCGACGCTTCGTCGATCGCGCGGGGCCGCTGTCATGCCTTCGGCAAGCCGGGATGGTCCATCGCTCATGGGGGAAAAGATTCCACAAGCGTCTTGACGCGCAAGGAATATGTTCCTTTTTTGTTCTGATGGCGCACGATCCCGCACACATGCTTGTGAAGGCCGAGTGCAGCTGCGGCAATGTCCGCTTACGGCGGCGGTGTCGATCCTATGAGGTAGAAGTTCGACTGGAACCGCTGCAGACCGCAGATCAAGATCACGCTTCTCGAGGCCCACCCCGAACACCTGCCGAAGCCTGATAATCCACAAGCCGACGAAGATCGACGGCCAAGATCGTATGGCACACCGAGAGATTCGGATGGAAAATGGCCAGGTCAAAAGGTTCGCAGAAATTCGCAGACTGAAATTGAACGCTTTGTGACAGCAGCGGAAGCGCTGCACTTGAGCATCGTCAAGCCGTTATATATTGCAAGCACTACCGGCTGACGCGCGTCCTGCATGAGGCGCTGTCTAAAGCCGTGCGGGAAGTGACCGGGAAGGAAGTCCCGTTCATCCGGCGGAACACCACAGGACCGGTGAGCCCGCCCCATCTGGACTCCAAGCCTTAGGAGTCGCATTCTCCCACCGGGCGTGGGCATACAGGGGCAGAAGGCTTCCAAGCCTATAAGGCGACGTAGGCGTTCGCTGTTAGAGCAGCGGGCGCTAATCCCTGTCGTGCTTTGCGGCGTTGCCGGGGCAAGCTACCTTATACCGCAGTCCGTACAGCATCCTCTCCCCACAGTGCATCGTCAGGGCGGCGGCATTAGCGCGCCGGGCGGCTGCGCCATCAAGGGGCAACATTAGCGTGACAGGCGAGCGCATCTACCACATGCCAGGGCAGCGACATTACACCGAAACGGTCGTCAACTGGCCAAAGGCGAGCGCTGGTTCTGCTCTCAATGGAAGCATGGTGGGCAGGATGGCGGAAGTCGAAGGTATGATGCGGCCTTATACGGCGGAATCGGCAAAAACGTCTGGTTGGGTGACGGCGCGCAGAGAATTTTAGCAATCGGGAACGTACGGCTCCTGCGGGAGTTTCTCGGGTGAAGGGACCTCAGGGAGGTTGCTATGAGAAAAGTGTTCCTTGCTTCGGTGATTGCCATCGCCTGCGCCGCAGCCACGGTTGTGCCTGCGGATGCACACTTCGGTTCTGGCATCAGCTTTTTTGGTCCGTTCGGGGGCTTCGGTCCGTTCGGCGGCGGCCCGTTTTACCGCGGTGGCCCCTTCTACGGCGGAGGTCCGTTTTACGACTATGGCGGCCGCTATTACGGCCCCCGCTATCCTGCCTACGTGGCCCGCTACCCGCATCGCTACTATTACCGGCATCGTCACCATTGCCGCGTGAAGTGGGTTAGGCACTGGCACCATCACCACCGGGTGCTGGAACGCGTTCGGGTTTGCCGGTACTGACAAGGCCGGATTGGCCCTAGCGCCCGTCCTTCGCCTTCGCACAGGCGTTAGCTTGCCCCATGCCGGAATGCTTCGACGGGTCGGGCGTGTAGATCAGATCGACATTGCGGCTTTGGCATTCACTGCACATGCGTGGGAGCAGGTCGTCACGCATGGCTGGCGTCTCGGCGCCAAGCGGAGCTGCTCGCAGTCAAATTGGCTTGCGTCATCATCTTATGGGCATACGGAAACTAAATCGCGTTTGCTCCATATCCGACACCACGTCCAAGGTTCCACCATGGGCACGGGCTATTTCTGACGCGATGTAGAGCCCCAATCCCAAGCCTTGTTGGCGACCTTTTGCATCTCCTCGATAGAATGGTTGAAAGAGGCGCTTCAATGCCGCTTGCGGAATAGGCTTGCCGCCATTCGCGACCGAGAGATCGAAAAAGCCTTCACTGAACTTACCGGTCACCTGGATCAGAGTTTCAGGGTCTCCATGGGCAATCGCGTTTCCCATCAGGTTGGAAAACAGCTGCGCAAGCCTCACATGGTCAACTTCGATCATGTCACCATCGAGATTCCACAATACGTCGATCTGACGCTCCGGGTAACTTGATCTAATCTCGTCAAGCACTTGCTGCAATGTAGGCTGGATCGGCTTGCCTCGATCCCTCGTCAATCCCAAGCCGCCTCCCAACCTGCCCCTTGCGAAATCCAGGACGTTGTCGATCAAGCCGCTCATGCGCGCTATGCTCGCCAGCATCAGGCGCAGGACTTTGGCAACTTTTTCGTCACTCGGATCGGTGTTACGGGCGAGCATATGTACCCCAGCGGATATCGACGCTAGTGGATTTCGCAGATCGTGGCCAAGCACCGCGATGAACTGCTCGCGCAACTCCGCTGTTTGTTGCGCAGAATGCAATCCTTGTTCCAGCTGACGTTTAGCCTCGCCCAACTCGCGCTCATAGCGCCGCCGCTGTGTTGCGCGAAACAATGTCACCCGTGTTTCGATCACGTCTCCGGCGGGCGTGCGCTGTTCCAATGAGTTGGCTAGAACCGGCAGGATGTCGCCATCCGCCTTCACGATATCCAACGCGACCTCTTCGAAAAATCCTTGCATCCTCAACAATGGAGCGAAATGTGTCTCGTAGAACATCCTGCCTGCGACATTGAGAATTTCACGGAAGCGTTTGCCGCAGACTGCCTCCTTCGAGAACCCAGTCCATCTTTGGAAAGTGCCGTTCGCGTCCTGGATGCGGCCATCTGCGCCTATGACGAGGTAGCCACACGGCGCGTTCTCGAAAAGATCGAGATATTTGTCGTCCGCCCCCATCGCGAACTCAGACGAAAGCCCGTATCGCCGCCACAACTTCCTGCGGGGCGCTGAGGTTGGGGCAGTGACCGACGGCGTCCAGGTGAATCAGTTTGCTTCCAGCTATGTGAGCACGCACGTATTCACCGACATGATCGCCTGCAATGATGTCGTCCGAGCACTGGAGGACTAGCGTCCGCGCTGTGACTTTCGGCAGGTCGGACCTGTTGTCAGAGGTGAATGTGGCCCGTGCGAATTCGCGGGCTATGTCGGGATCAGTCCGACAAAAACTGTTGGTCAACTCGTCGGCAAGGTCCGGGCGATCCGCGTTGCCCATGATCGCTGGCGCCATCGCAGCCGACCAGCCCATGTGGTTGTCAGCAAGCGATGAAAGCAGACCCTCGACATCCGCCTCTGAAAAGCCCCCGACATAGCCGGCATCGTCAATATATCGAGGAGACGGACCGACCAGAACCAGACTGTCGAACATTTCGGGCACCTTTACAGATGCGAGAACTCCGATCATCGCGCTGACAGAATGCCCGACAAACACTGCTCCCGAAAGCTCTACGGCATTCCCGATTTCGATAAGGTCATCCGCGTAACCGTCCAGGGCCGCGTACTTGGCGCTGTCATAAGCGGCAAGATCGGACCTTCCAGCGCCGACATGGTCGAAGAGCACGGTCCGAAACTGGCGGCGGAATGCTGGCTCGACGAAACGCCACATGTTCTGATCACAGCCAAAGCCGTGCGCGAACACCATACTTTTCGGCCCCGTGCCGTGGAGCCGGACATTGTTGCGTTTCAGAACGTCCACGATTTTCCGTCTCATAACCCCTTACTGCAAAATAGCGGGTTCGGAAAAAACTTCAAACGCAAATGAAATGGTTTGGACGCCTGAATCGTATCTTCGTTCAGCACGTTGTGGTTGATGAATAGCTCGATGGTCCAATAGTTTTATGCCGCAGCCCATTTCCGTACTCGTTGTCGAGGCGGCCGGCTGCATCGTGCCGCTCACTCTCGATGAAGCAACGGTTACCGCACTGCGGGCGGGTACCGTGCTGAAGATCTAGGTCAGAAGCACCGACCAGAAGGACGTGGTGCTGTCCGTGTCGCTAAAAGGGCTCGCGCCTGCTCTGGATAGGCTTGGCGTTTTGGCTGGGTGGTAGAAATGGTTGCTATGCTGGCTCCTCCAACCCTGCTTCTCAACGAGTGGATGGAACGCAACAGAGACTGTGATCAGCGGCCGAAGGTCCCGCGCCGACTGATCAGCTTCGCGGCAACTTCGACTTAGTGTTACGGCGCAATCCGGCAATGCGTGCCCGCCAAGTGATAAATCATGCGAATGAAAGCCGCCGGCAACAAACTTGCCGCCGACGGCCATGTTCCGCACCCTCTTTTGTCAACGATATTGGTCGTTCCATCGCGGACGTTCGGGGTGCCCGCGTCCGTTTGCCGTCGCGCCACTGCTGAGCAAACTCAAGCGCCGAGATTTCAAAGCGGACACTAAGAC
>NZ_RZRP01000248.1:0-7512 GCF_003997795.1 Mesorhizobium sp. M7A.F.Ca.US.005.03.2.1
GGGCATGCGCGGCCACGACCACACCGGGATCACGGTTCCCGACATGAAGCAGGCGGTCGACTTCTTCACCGAAGTGGTCGGCTGCAAGAAGGCGATGTCGTTCGGCCCGTTCGCCGACGACAAGGGCACCTTCATGCAGGATCTCCTGGGCGTCGATCCGAAGGCGGTGATCGAAGAGGTCACCATGGTGCGTTGTGGCTACGGCTCGAACATCGAGCTGTTCAAATACACAGCACCGGACCAGAAGGACCTGACGCCGAAGAACAGCGACATTGGCGGCTTCCACATCGCCTTCTATGTCGACGACGTCGCCGCTGCCAAAGCCTATCTCGAAGGCAAGGGCGTCAAGACGCGGATGGGGCCGCTGCCGGTCAAGGAAGGACCCGCCGCCGGCCAGACCATCCTCTATTTCCAGGCGCCGTGGGGGCTGCAACTGGAAGCGATCAGCTATCCCGATGGCATGGCCTATGAGAAGGGCGCCGAGACGGTGCTGTGGAGCCCGAAGAACCCGGAAAAGTGATCGGCAGCGCGCTTGCGTGATGACACGCAGGCGCGCTTTCGCCATGTCAGGACGATCTTCTGATATAAAACTTTAAGCTTGAAATATCTTGTCGCCGGCGCGATACTGAACTCCAGCAAGCGAAGAGGAGATCGCACAGATGAAGGTTGCGGTTCTCGGCGGCGGACCAGCCGGCCTCTACTTTGCCATTTCGATGATATTGAGGGACGCCGCCCACGATGTGACGGTGTTCGAGCGCAACCGCGCCGACGACACGTTCGGCTGGGGCGTCGTGCTGTCGGCCGAAACGCTCGACAATCTGTCGAAAAACGATCCGGTCAGCGCCGTCTGGATCAAGAAGCACTTTGCCTACTGGGACGACATCGCAGTCATCCATGACGGCGTGCGCACGGTCTCGTCAGGACACGGCTTCTGCGGCATCGGCCGCAAGCGGCTGCTGGTCCTGCTGCAGCGCCGGGCGCGTGAACTCGGCGTCAAGCTGATGTTCGAGACCGACATCGCCGATCCCAAGCCTTACATGGAGACGCACGATCTGGTCGTCGCTGCCGACGGCCTGAACTCCAGGGCGCGCAACAGTTTCGTCGACATCTTCAAGCCCGACATCGACACCCGCAAATGCAAGTTCGTCTGGCTCGGCACCAACCAGAAATTCGACGACGCCTTCACCTTCATCTTCGAGAAAACCGAGCATGGCTGGGTGTGGGCGCACGCCTACCAGTTCGACAGCGACACGGCGACCTTCATCGTCGAGTGCAGCGAGCAGACCTGGGCTGCCTTCGGCTTCGGTGCGATGTCGCAGCAGGAATCGATCGCCGTTTGTGAGCGGATCTTCGAAAAACATCTCGGCGGCCACGCCTTGATGACGAATGCCAACCATATCCGCGGTTCGGCTTGGATCAATTTCCCGCGCGTGCTGTGCGAGCGCTGGTCTTACAAGAATCTCGCGCTGATGGGCGATGCGGCGGCATCGGCGCATTTCTCGATCGGCTCCGGCACCAAGCTGGCACTGGAAAGTGCTGTGGCGCTGGCCGAATATGTCGAAACCGAGCCGGACTTGGATGCCGCTTTCCGCAGATATGAGGATGCCCGCCGCACCGAGGTGCTGAAGCTGCAATCGGCGGCGCGCAATTCGCTGGAATGGTTCGAGGAGGTCGAGCGCTATCTCGGCCTCGATCCGGTGCAGTTCAACTATTCGCTTTTGACCCGCTCGCAGCGTATCAGCCACGAGAATCTGCGACTGCGCGATGCCGAATGGCTTGAAAGCGCGGAAGAATGGTTCCAGCGCCAGGCGGGCGCCGGCGGCAACAGCCTGCGCCGCGCGCCGATGTTCGCGCCGTTCAAGCTGCGCGACATGAGGCTGCAGAACCGCGTCGTCGTTTCGCCGATGGCGCAGTACAAGGCTGTCGACGGCTGTCCGACCGACTGGCATTTCACCCACTACGCCGAGCGCGCCAAGGGCGGCGCCGGCCTCATCTATATCGAGATGACCTGCGTCAGCCCCGAGGGGCGCATCACGCCCGGCTGTCCCGGCTTCTACGCGCCCGAGCATGAGGTGGCGTGGAAGCGGCTGGTCGACTTTGTCCATACCGAAACCGAAGCCAAGATCTGCGCCCAGATCGGCCATTCCGGCGCCAAGGGCTCGACCCGGCTTGGCTGGGAGGGCACTGACGTGCCGTTGGTCTCAGGCAATTGGCCTGTGATGGCGGCCTCGGCGGTCGCGTGGTCGCCGCAGAATCAGGTGCCGAAGGCGATGGACCGCGCCGACATGGACCGCGTGCGCGACGAATTCGTGGCGTCCACCGAGATGGCCGATCGTTGCGGCTTCGACATGCTCGAAATCCACGCCGCGCATGGCTATCTCTTGTCGTCCTTCATCACGCCGGTCACCAACCGGCGCACGGATGAATATGGCGGTTCGCTGGACAATCGCATGCGCTATCCCCTCGAAATCTTCCGCGCGGTGCGCGCCGCCTGGCCGGCGGAGAAGCCGATCTCGATGCGCATTTCGGCCAATGACTGGGTCGGCATCGAGGGCGTGACGCCGGCCGACGCGGTCGAGATCGCGCGGCTGCTGCATGAGGCCGGCGTCGACATCTGCGATGTCTCGGCAGGCCAGACCTCGGCACTGGCCAAGCCTGTCTATGGCCGCATGTTCCAGACGCCGTTTTCCGACCGCATCCGCAACGAGGTCGGCATGGCGACGATGGCGGTCGGCAACATCTACGAGCCGGACCATGTCAATTCGATCCTGATGGCCGGCCGCGCCGACCTGGTGGCGCTGGCGCGGCCGCATCTCGCCGATCCCTACTGGACGCTGCATGCCGCCGTCACGCTCGGCGACCGCGGTGTCAAATGGCCTGATCCCTATCTGCCCGGACGCGACCAGCTCTACCGTCTGGCCGAGCGCGACGCCGCAGCGGGGCTGAAAGTATGACGGCCGCCGCGACGATACCCGGCAAGCATGCGCTGGTCACTGGCGGCGGCTCCGGCGTCGGGCGGGCCATCGCGCTGGCGCTGGCTGCTGCCGGCATCGGCGTCACCATCTGCGGCCGCCGGGAAGCAGAGCTCGCCAAGGTGGCCGGCGAAAACGACCGCATCTCTGGCATCGCCGCCGATGTCACCGACGAGGCGGCAATGGTGGCGCTCTACGAGAGGGCGCAAGCCGCGCGTGGGGCCTTCGACATCGTCGTCGCCAATGCCGGCATGGCCGGCAGCGCGCCGGCGCACAAAACCGCGCTCAGCGACTGGCAGCGGACGCTCGACGTCAATCTGACCGGCGCCTTCCTGACGGTGAAGCCGGCGCTGAGCGGCATGGCCGCGCGGAAAACGGGACGAATTGTTTTCATCGCCTCGACCGCCGGCCTGAAAGGCTACGCCTATGTCGCGTCTTACGTCGCCGCCAAGCATGGCGTCATCGGCCTGATGCGGGCGCTTGCCGCCGAAACAGTGAAATCCGGCGTCACCGTCAACGCGGTGTGCCCAGGCTTTGTGGAAACCGAAATGCTGGAAGAGTCCATCCAGCGCATCATCGAGAAAACCGGCCGCTCGGTCGAGCAAGCGCGGTCAAGCCTCGCCTCGACCAACCCGCAAGGCCGCTTCATCCAGCCGGATGAAATTGCCGCCGCCGTGCTGTGGCTGTGCGGCGACGCCGCCCAATCGATCACCGGACAGGCGATTTCCATCTCAGGAGGCGAAACATGGTAGCCGGCCCCCTGCCCGCGCCGTCGGGACCCGGCAAGGACCGCTTGCGTCTGTGGATCAGGCTGCTGCGCGCCTCGCGCACGATCGAGGCCGAACTGCGCGAGCGGCTGAAGAAGGAGTTCAACACGACGCTGCCGCGCTTCGACGTGATGGCAGCGCTTTATCGCGCGCCGGAAGGCATGCTGATGAGCGACCTGTCGCGCTTCCTGCTGGTCTCCAACGGCAATGTCACGGGCATCGTCGACCGGCTGGTTTCGGAAGGACTTGTCGCCCGCGCGCGGCGCAATGGCGACCGCCGCACCTCGATGGTGCGGCTGACCGAGGAAGGGACGCAGGCCTTTGCCGCCATTGCCGCGGCGCATGAAGGCTGGATCGGCGAATTGCTGGGCAAGGTCAGCGAGGACGACGCGCGCCGGCTGACCGGCATGCTGACCTCGTTCCGCAGCAACTGGGAGGGACGCGAATGACCGCAATGGCCGGGCGCAAGCCGAAGCATTTCCTCTGGGAGGTCGGGGGCAGGATCGCCAAGGTCCGGCTCGACCGACCGGAGCGCAAGAACCCGCTGACCTTCGACAGCTATGCCGAGCTTCGCGACACGTTCCGCGACCTCGTCTATGCCGACGAT
This sequence comes from Mesorhizobium sp. M7A.F.Ca.US.005.03.2.1, assembly GCF_003997795.1. NCBI lineage: Bacteria > Pseudomonadati > Pseudomonadota > Alphaproteobacteria > Hyphomicrobiales > Phyllobacteriaceae > Mesorhizobium > Mesorhizobium sp. M7A.F.Ca.US.005.03.2.1. Next base: position 4,347 of record NZ_RZRP01000248.1, read on the forward strand.
GTCGACGCCGTGGTGTTCCTTTCCAATGGCGGCAATTTCTGCTCCGGCGGCGATGTCCACGATATTATCGGCCCGCTGGTCAAGATGGACATGAAGGAGCTCCTGGCCTTCACCCGCATGACTGGCGATTTCGTCAAGGCGATGCTGAATTGCGGCAAGCCGATCATTGCGGCGGTCGACGGCGTCGCGGTCGGCGCCGGCGCCATCATTGCGATGAGCTCCGACATCCGCATCGCCACGCCGGAAGCCAAGACCGCGTTCCTGTTCACCCGCGTCGGCCTCGCCGGCTGCGACATGGGCGCCTGCGCGATCCTGCCGCGCATCATCGGCCAGGGCCGCGCCGCCGAGCTGCTCTACACCGGCCGCACCATGACGGCTGATGAAGGCGAACGCTGGGGTTTCTACAACCGGCTGGTCGATGCCGCATCGCTGGAGGCCGACGCGCTCGACATGGCGGCGCGCATCGTCTCCGGCCCGACCTTCGCGCACGGCATCACCAAGACCCAGCTCAACCAGGAATGGTCGATGGGTCTCGACCAGGCGATCGAGGCGGAAGCGCAGGCGCAAGCGATCTGCATGCAGACCCGCGACTTCGAGCGCGCCTACAAGGCGTTCGTGGCCAAGGAAAAGCCGGTGTTCGAGGGGGATTGAGGATGATGCTTTGCGTGGAGACGTTGGCGGGAGGGGGGCGCCGTAGTGCGCAAGGCCTCAATAGCGGGGCCACCAATGCCTGATCGTTCCTTCCTCTCCTGGCCGTTCTTCGAAGACCGCCATCGCAAACTAGCCGAGCACCTCGAGGCATGGTGCACGACCAACCTCCCAGTCGATCATCATGATGTCGACGCGGCCTGCCGCGAGCTGGTGACCAAGCTTGGCCAAGACGGCTGGCTGAAGCCTACGGCGCTCGACACCGACAATCCGGGCCCCCTCGACGTCCGCACTTTGTGCATCACGCGCGAGACGCTTGCCCGCTATGACGGGTTGGCCGATTTCGCTTTCGCCATGCAAGGGCTCGGCACCGGCGCGCTCAGCCTGTTCGGTACGCCGGAGCAGCAGCAATGGCTTTCGAAGACACGCGCCGGCAAGGCGATATCAGCCTTCGCCCTGTCGGAACCGCGCTCGGGATCGGACGTCGCCAACACCGAGATGACGGCGACCCGCGACGGCGACGACTACATTCTGTCCGGTGAAAAAACCTGGATTTCCAATGGCGGCATCGCCGATCTCTATATCGTCTTTGCCCGCACCGGCGAGGCGCCGGGCGCCAAGGGGCTTTCCGCCTTCCTCGTGCCTGGCGACGCGAAGGGCCTTGGTATCGCCGAACGGCTCGAAGTTATCGCGCCGCATCCGCTGGCGCGGCTGTCTTTCGACCAGGTCCGCCTGCCGGCCGCCGCACTGATCGGCAAGCCCGGCGACGGCTTCCGCATCGCCATGTCGGTGCTCGACGTGTTCCGCTCGACTGTCGGTGCGGCGGCACTCGGCTTTGCCCGCCGCGCACTGGATGAAAGCATCAAACGCGTGGCCGAGCGCAAACTGTTCGGCGCGCCGATGGCCGAATTGCAAATGGTGCAGGGGCACATCGCCGACATGGCGCTCGATGTCGATGCGGCGGCGCTGCTGGTCTACCGTGCCGCCTGGACCAAGGACATGGGCGCGCCCCGCGTCACCCGCGAAGCCGCAATGGCCAAGCTGTTTGCCACCGACAAGGCGCAAGAGGTGATCGACAAGGCCGTGCAACTGCACGGCGGCGACGGCGTCCGCAAAGGCCACATCGTCGAAAGCCTGTATCGCGAGATCCGCGCGCTGCGCATCTATGAGGGTGCCTCCGACGTGCAGAAAGTGGTGATTGCGCGGCAAGTGATGGGCGCGGCCTGACGGCGGCAAATTGACGAGCGTTCGATTTTGAAAATTGGGTTTTGGAATACCGGGAGGTTTTGAATGCACACGATTCTGCAGCCGGAAGGCTGGGCAAAACCTGTCGGCTACGCCAATGGCGTCGCGGCGCGCGGGCAGCTCGTCTTCGTCGGCGGACAGGTCGGCTGGAACGGGCAATGCCAGTTCGAGACCGACGACTTCGTCGGCCAGGTGCGGCAAACGCTTCAGAACATCGTCGCGGTGTTGGCGGAAGCCGGCGCGGGGCCGCAGCACATCACCTCGATGACCTGGTACTTCACCGACAAGGCCGAATACCTTGCCAATCTCAGGGGTATCGGCGAGGCCTATCGCGAGGTCATCGGCCGGCATTTTCCGGCGATGGCCGCCATGCAGGTGGTGGCGCTGGTCGAGGATCGCGCCAAAGTGGAAATCCAGGCAACTGCCGTCATCCCGGAATAAATTATTGGCTGCCTCAGGAATAAATTATTCGCGAAGCCCCGCCTGCCTCAAGATCGGTAGCACGTGATCGCAGAAATAGGGCAGTTCTTGCGTGTAGTTGACGAAGGACAGCGCGATGCCCTGATAGCCGTGCCCGGCAATGGCGACCATGTCGGCGGCGATCGTTTCCGGCGTTCCGATCAGCGGGTAGGTGCCGGCGCCGCCGGCGAAACGCTGCCGGTAGCGGTCATAGGCGTGCGGGTCGTGCGATTGCGAGAATTCCTTCTTGCCGGCCATGTGGGCATCGACGGCGTCATGGTCGGCCATATCGACGGCGTAGCGCGTGTAGTAGGCCTGCGCCTCTTCCATCGTCGGGCGGCAGACGACATGCGCCACGGTGTAGACGCCGACATCGCGGCCTGCCTTATCGGCCCGCTCGCTGATGTCGGCGACATGCTTGCCGGCATCGCTCATTTCCGAAAATGTCGTGAACAGATAATCGCACCGGGCGGCAGCGAAATCGCGGCCCGGCCCGCCGAAGGCGGCGTTCATGGTCACGGGGCGCGGAACCTGCAGACTGGCCGGCCGGCTGACAGCCTCCTTGAGGCGGTAATAAGTGCCTTCGTAATCGAGCGGCTCGGCCGACGCATAAAGCTTTTCCAGGATTTCGATCCATTCGGCCGCCTGATCGTAGCCCTTCTCGACCAAAGGCGTGCCGAACATGCCGAATTCCTTCGGGTTCCAGCCGCAGACGATGTTCAAGCCCGCGCGGCCCTGGCTGATATGGTCGACCGTCGCCAGCGCCTTGGCGGCATAGAGCGGATGCACCAGCGGCACATGCACGGTCATGAAC
>NZ_RZRP01000249.1:0-7501 GCF_003997795.1 Mesorhizobium sp. M7A.F.Ca.US.005.03.2.1
GCGTTGCGGTTCGACCCGATGGCGCTGATCCAGTTGCCGAGCTTGGCATAGCGCAGCACATAGATTGCCAGCAGCGAGAGACCGATGAACCACCACAGCGAGGTGTAGAACCGGAACGAGCCGACATTGAAGCTGCCGGCCAGCAGCGTCACGAAAAAACCCGGCTGGTCCCAGGATTTCAGCGGAAAGCCCTGTGTGATGTAGAGCGCTGCCCCACGCACCACGAGCAGCATCGAAAGCGTGACCAGGAAGGACGAAATGCCGATCTTGGTGACGATCAGCCCGTTGATGGCGCCGATGGCGATGCACAGCAGAAGCCCGGCCAGAAGGGCGGCACCTATATCCACGCCGCCGTTCTGCACCAGGAGCATGACGACGACCGGGGCCAGCCCGAACACGGCGCCGACCGACAGGTCGAACTCGCCCGCCGTCAACAGCAGCGTCATGCCGAGCGCGATGATGCCGAGCTCGGGCAGGAACGCCATCATGTTGGAGATGTTGAGCGGCGACAGGAAATTGGCATCGGCAATGGCGAACACCGCGAGCAGGACAATGAGGATGACGAGCGAGGAGAATTGCGGCGAGCGTATAAGGCTCGATCTGCGTTTCCCGACAGGCATTTCGTCTTCTGCGGCGATCATCATGACTGCTTGAACCATGCTTTGAAGAGACGCCCGCGGCTTGCGCCGCGGGCACCGGTTTTCACTTCGTGTCGTAGAGTTTCAGGATCGGTTCGACGCTCGAGGCGTCGTAGAGGCTGAACGTATGGATGTCGTAGCCGATCGGCTCACCCGAAGCGGCGAGCCCGAGCAGCGCCACCGGCATGAAGCCCTGCGCAGACGGGAACTGCCAGGCGGCCGCGTTGACGAAACCGGATTTGACGGCTTCCGCGGTTTCCTTGGAATTGCCCCAGCCGACGACCGGGATCTTGCCGGCCGGCACGCCGGCGCCGTCGAACACCCGCTTGACGCTGGCCGCGACGGAATCGCCAAGCGCGATGATCGCCGGCGGATTGTTGGCCACCATGTAGTCGGTCATCTTGGCAATGATGCCGGCCGGGTCGGTGCCGCAATCGACCACATCATATTTGATCCCCAACGGATCGAAGACGCTGGCGATGCCTTCGGTCTCCAGCTGCTGATAGCTGGCGCCAGGCACTTCCACCGGCAGGAACACCTTGTCGCCCTGCTTCACCATCTTGTGGTCAACAAGATACTTGGCCCAGATGACGCCCGCCTCCTTGAGATCGGCACCGACATAGGCCTGCCGTCCGGTCGCCGGGTCGTCTGTGTTGAAGAACACGATCGGGATGCCGGCTGCCTTGGCCGCCTTCACCTCTTCCGTCCACAAGCCCGGCTGGGCCGACGTGGTGGCGATGCCGTCGGGCTTGGCCGCAAGCGCGGAATTGAAGGCCTCCTTCTGCGCCGCCATGTCGGCGCCGCTGAATGAGATCTTGCACGTCACCTTGAGCTGATCGCAGGCTTTGGTCGCGCCGGCATTCCAGTCCAGCCAGAACGCATCCGACGGACCGCCATGCGACAGCAGGTAGAACGTCTTCTGGCCATCCTGCGCCATTGCCGGCGCGCTCAATGAGACACCGGCGAGCAGCGTTGCGGCAGCCGCCAGTTTCAATGCGAATTTCAACATTTTTTCTCCTCCCTTACTTTGGAACCGAACCGCGCCGCCGCGAACCAGCGGCGCGAGAAGGCCGTCACAGACCGTTGGCGCGGAACTTCCCGTCGAGGAATTTCTTGGCGCGCGGCACGTCGTCTTCCGAGAGATGCTCGATGATCACCGGGATGTTCGGATGCTTTTCCGCCAGCCGCTGGAGATAGAGGTCGTAGTTCAGCGAACCGAGGCCCGGTGCCGGCAACTCGATCTCACCGACGCCACGGAATGTATGGCTCTCCAGCGCGTCCTCGTCGCCGATATCGGCGTGCTTCTCGGACTTGTCGCCGCCCGAACGCTTGACGTCCTTGGCGTGAGCTATTCTGATCTTGTCGGTCAGCGTGTCGAACACCTGGTTCAGGATCTGGTCCATCCTGTCGATGTTATGCGTCTCGAAATAATTGGTCGGGTCCATCAGCAGACCGAGGCCGGGGTGATCGACCTGCGCGAACATCTTGACCGTCTCCTCGACCGAGCCGACGACGTTGTTGACATAGGTTTCGAGCAGGAAGACCGCGCCGTGGTCATAGGCCGTCTGGGCAAGGTCGGCGACCACTTTGCGGCATTCCTCGAACCCTTCCTCGGTCTTGTTCTTGGGGTGATGCACCCAGTCGGATTCTGTGTTGTAGGTGCCGGTTTCCGAGATCACATACGGGCTGCCGAAATGGCGGGCGTTGCGGATGATCTCTTTGAGGTAGCCGACGCGCTTGTCGCGCTCGGCCTTGTCCGGGTGGATGATATTTGTGTAGCCGGAAATGCAGCACACCGGCAGGTGATGATCGCGGAAGACGTCGCGCACCTTCTTGGCCTTGTCCTTGGTGATCTGCCCGGCCGACAGGTCGACATCCTTGAAGTGGAGGTCGAGTTGCACCGTGTTGAAATCGAGCCCGCGGATTTTCTTCGCCGTCTCTTCGAGGCCGTACGGGAAATAGCCCGTGAAAATACCTGCCTGCATCATGGTGTGAATTCCTCCCTGTAAGCGATTCAGTTGTCTGGTGTTTCAGCTGCGGTGATCAGGTAGCGATTTCGGAAAGCTTGACCATGCGGGCCTCGTCGATCGAGCGGTAGCCCGCCTCGACCAGCGCCATGGTCTTGACGTTGTCGGCGACCGACAGCGCCGGCGGCGTGCCGGTCTTCACCGCGTGCTGGAGCTGCTCCATCACACCGATAAAGGCATGCGGGAACCACATCGTGTCCCAGCTCGGGCTGACCCATTCGCCGCCGGTCGTCTCGGTCGAAGCGTAAGTCAGCGTCGAGGCAGCGCCCGTCGGCCAGCCGATGGTGCCCTTCGCGACCCCCTTGCTGCCGTCGACGCGCCAGTTGATGTGCTGGTCGTCCTTGTAGCCATCCTGGCGCGGACCGGACCAGACATCCTCCAGCGACACGGCAAGCACGCCGGACGGGAAGCGCAGCGTCGACACGGTGATGCCGTCGGAGTGGTCGAATGTCGTGCGCGGGTCTTTGCGTGTCAGCGTGGTGATCTCGTCGGGATCGCCGAACAGGAAGCGCAGCACGTCGAGATGATGCACGCTCATATTGGCGAGCGTCAGCCGGTCATAATCCTCGAGAAAGCTCTGCCAGTGCGGGATGGCGTGCATGTCGATCTGGGCGAAGACGATGTCGCCCAGCGCGCCGCTGTCGATGATCTGCTTCAAGACGCGCATCGACTGGTCGTAGCGCATGTTCTGATTGACCGAGAGGATCTTGCCGGCCTTGGCCGCCTCGTCACGCAGCTTGACCGCTTCGTCGACCGACAAGGCCAACGGCTTCTGCGCCAGGATCGCCTTGATGTGCTTCTGCTTCAGCGCGTGACGGATCAGCGCCGGCTGCAGGTCGGGCGGGAAAGCAAGGTCGATGATCTCGACATTTTCGTCCTCGATCAGTTTTTCCGGTGTGTCGTGGACGGTCGGAATGCCCCAGCGCGTCGCCACCTTCTCGGCGCTGGCCCTGGTGCGCGAGGCGATTGCCACCACCGGGAACCCGGCTTCCTTGTAGGCGGCGAGATGGCACTCGGCCATGATCATGCCTGCGCCGACACAGCCGATCTTGTATTCCTTCGTGCGGACCTTCACGTCCGGCTCGAAGCCTTTGCTTGCCATCTCTTCCTCCCGAAACTCTTTCCTTGCGGCGGCCGTCATCGTGCCAACGCCCCGCCGCTCTGTTCGAAATAATGCACTCTGGCCGGCTCGCAGGATATCGCCACCATGGCATCCGGCCGGATGTCGGGCTGGCCGCGCAGCAACGCCTTCAGCCGCGCCTGCCCGGCAGCGAGCGTCACCACGGTGTAGCCGCCAAGCGGCTCGACCTCGAACACTCGCGCCGGGCGGCCCGGGCCCCCATCCGCCCACGGTCTGACCTTGATGTCTTCCGGCCTCAGGCCGATCTCCACGGCGTCGGCGGGCGCTGTCTTGTCTTCGATGCGGATCGTGCCTTCAGCCGCTTCGACACCGCCCTCGCCGCGCGCCGATCTGAGGATGTTCATCATCGGCGAACCAAGCAGCCTTGCCACATAGGTGCTGGCCGGGCGGTCGTAAATCTCTGCCGGCGTACCGATCTGCCTGATCTTGCCGTCCTCCAGGATGGCGATGCGGTCGGCGACCGACATCGCTTCTTCCTGGTCGTGCGTGACGTAGATCAGCGTCTTGCCGAGTTCGCGCTGGATGCGCTTCAGCTCGACGCGCGTTTCTTCGCGCAGCCTGGCGTCGAGCGCCGAGATCGGATCGTCCATCAGATAGGCATTGGGATCGCGCACCAGAGCCCGGGCGATCGCCACGCGCTGCCGCTCCCCGCCCGAAAGCTGTCCCGGCGGCTTGTGCAGGATATGGCCGATATGCAGCTTCGCCGCGACGTCGGTGACCCGCCGCTTGATCTCGGCCTCGGCGACCCGGCGTTCGACCAGGGGAAAGCGGACATTTTCGAGCGCGCTCATATGCGGAAACAGCGCCAGGTTCTGGAACACCATAGCCACGTTGCGCTCGGCCGGCGACATCGCGTTGACCGGCCTGCCTCCGATCAGGATTTCGCCGGTGTCAGGTGTCTCCAACCCGAGCACCAGGCGCAGGATGGTCGACTTGCCCGACAGCGGCGGACCGAAGAAGCAGAAGAACTCATTGTCGTTGACGGTGAACGAGGCGTCGTCGACGGCGAGTGTATTGCCGTAGCGTTTGGTCACATTACGGAAGACGATATCGGCCATCTCAACCTGCCTTCATCGCAAGGCCGGTAGCGGCGTCGAAGACGCGCACCGACGACGTAGTGGGAGCGATGACAGCGGTGTCGCCGATAGCCAGCCCGACATCATTGTCGAACACCGTTTTCACAGCCGCCTCGCCCTGGCCGAGATGAACGATGGTGCGCGCACCGATCCGTTCGACAAAGGTCACCGGCATTGCGAGGCCCTGCCCATTCTGCACCAACGTCGCCTGTTCAGGCCGGAATCCGTAAAGCACCTCGCCGCGTGCACCACGCATGGCCGCTGCGAGTTCGCCCGGCAGCGGCGGCGTGACGCCCAACGGTCCGAGATCGACGACCAGTCCGCGGTCGCTCTCCGCCGGCCTGCCCTTGAGCAGATTCATGCCCGGCGCACCGATAAAGCGGGCGACGAAGACATTGGCTGGATCGTTGTAGACCTCGAGCGGCGTGCCGACCTGCTGCAAAACCCCATGATCCATGACCGCGATGCGGTCGGCCATGGTCATCGCCTCGAGCTGATCGTGGGTGACATACACCATGGTCTGGCGGAACTGCCGCTGCAGCTGCTTCAGTTCGGTGCGCATGACGGCCCGGAAAGCGGCGTCGACATTGGAGAGCGGCTCGTCGAGCAGGAAGATCGCCGGCTCCATGATCGCCGAGCGGCCGATCGCCACCCGTTGCAATATATTGACCGACAGCCTGTCGGCCTTGCGGTCGAGCAGCGGCGAAAGCTGCAGCATCTCGGCGACGGCGCCGACACGGCGATCGATCTCGGCTTTGGCAGCCCCTCGCATTTTTGGTCCATAGGCAAGGTTCTGGCGCACCGTCATATGCGTGAAGATGGCGTAGTTCTGGAACACGAAGCCGACGCCACGCCGGCCCATCGGCACGCCGGCCATGTCGCGCTCGCCAAACAGGATCTTGCCGCCGGTCGGTTCTTCCATGCCGGCGATCATGTTCATCGTCGTCGACTTGCCGCAGCCCGACGGGCCGAGCAGCGCCATGAACTCGCCATCTGATATTGCCAGGTCCATGGTCTTCAGCGCGGTGAAGTCGCCGAATTTCTTGACCAGGTTTTGCAGGTGGATGGCGCTCATGCCGGTACCACGCGTGCACGCGCCATGCGCTTCATGGCAAACACCGCGACGATCGACAGCACGACCAAAATGGCCAGCGCGATCGCCGCCACATAGCCCCAGATCAGGTCCTGCGTGGTGAGCTTGTAGATGTAGACCGAGATGGTTTCGGTAGCGACGCCTGGACCGCCGCCGGTCATGATGTAGAGCGTGTCGAAGATCTTGAAGTTCTCGATCACCCGGATCGCCAACGCGATGATGATGATCGTCTTCATCTTCGGCAGCACGATGGTGACGAAGCGCTGCCACGGATTGGCGCCGAGCAGCGTCGCCGCCTTGATCTGGTCCTCCGGCACGCCGACCAGGCCGGCAAGCAGGATAAGGAACATCAGCGGCGTCCATTGCCAGATGTCGGCGACCATCACCGCAATCAGCGCCAGAGTCGGATCCGACAGCCAGGCGATGGTGACGGGAGATCCGGTGAGCGCCGACAAGATGTCGTTCACCGGGCCGCCCGACTGGAACAGCATGAAGAACATGTAGCCGGCCACGGCAGGCACCACCATCATCGGCATCAGCAGGATCGAATAGAAGACGCGCTTGCCCGGGAAATCGTCGGCAAACAGTGTCGCCAGCGCCAGCCCAAGCAGGAATTCCGCCGGCACGCAGACGATCATGACGATGGCCGTACGCTTCAGCGCGCTCCAGAAGCGCGCGTCGGCGGCGAGATCGGTGTAGTTGGCAAAGCTGTTCCACATCGACCAGGCGTTCCACCAGCCGGTGCCCGACAGGGGCGACCAGTCGGTGACGCTGATGTAGAGCTGCATCAACAGCGGGAAGGCCGAGATGAACAGCACCAGGATCTGCGCAGGCAATGTCAGCCGGAAACCCAGCCTTGCGCCCTCATCGCGCGAAACCGGCTTTGCTCCGACGGCTTTCACCTCATCCTTGGAAGTCATGACAGTCACCGCGCTCATTGCTTGAGCGCCCCGAATGTCAACCCGCGCACCAGATGGCGTTGGATGGCGATGCCCATGATGACCGGCGGCACGGCCGCGATCAGGCCAAGCGCCGCCTTGGCGCCATAGAGCTGCCCGGTCATCGAGGAGGATAGCGAGGCCATGTAGACCGGGATGGTCACCCATTCGCGCGTCGTCAGAAGCAGCGCGATCAGATAGTCCGACCAGTTGAGGATGAAGACGAAGAGCGCGGCACTGGCCAGCGGCGCGCGCATCATCGGCAGCGTGATGCGGGTGAAGACGCGCAGCCGCGAACAGCCCTCGACAAGCGCTGCCTCCTCGATCTCGCGCGGCATGTCGTCGAAGAAGGTCTTCATCAGCCAGAAGGCGAACGGCAAGGTGACGATGCCGTAGATCAGCGCCAGGCCCCACCAGCTGTCGGTGAAGTTGAGGAAAGCCCACATGATCATCACCGGGATCATGACCGCCATCGGGGGAAAAATCCTGAGCTGGATCAGCGCCAGCGGCAGGTTCTGGCCGGAGCCGAAACGCGACAGCCCATAAGCCGCGGCAGTGCCCGCCGACATGGCGATCACCGTGCCGAAA
>NZ_RZRP01000024.1:0-20218 GCF_003997795.1 Mesorhizobium sp. M7A.F.Ca.US.005.03.2.1
TCTTGGTCGAGATCAGCACGGCATCGCGGCGGCCTTTTATCGCGTCGCCAAGCACCTGTTCAGAAGCGCCGTTCGAATAGACGTCGGCCGTGTCGAACAAATTGACACCAGCCTCCAGGCAGATGTCGATCAGCCGCCGCGCTTCCCTGGCGTCGCTGTTGCCCCAGGCGCCGAACAGCGGGCCGGAACCGCCAAAGGTTCCCGCGCCGAATGAGAGTGCGGGCACTTTCAAGCCCGATGCACCGAGACGTCGATAATCCATCTTTTTACTCCTGGTGGTATGAAGGGTGTCGGAAGGGTTTGCCGAGGGTAGTCACGAGCGGATGGAGGCAGGTGCGCCGAGCGCCGGGGTACGATCGAGACGCAGCGCCAGTCCGGCCACGCCGAGCGCCGTGAGCGGCAGCAAGGCGGCGACCCAGGTCAGGGCACCCAGGCCAAGCCCTTGGGCAATCACCGCGCCGCCAAGCCAGGCGCCTGCGGCGTTGCCGAGATTGAAAGCGGCGATGTTGAAGGACGAGGCGAGGCTCTGGCCGGCACCTTGCGCCTTGTCCAGCACCCACATCTGCAGCGGCGCCACGGTAGCAAAGGCGGCGGCACCGAGCAGGCCGACATAGATGACGGCCATCACCTGGCTGTGGATGGCGAAGGTCATCGTTGCGAGCACCAGGGCCAGCACCACGAGGCTGCCCAGCACGGCCGGCACAAGCCAGCGGTCGGCGACCTTGCCGCCAAGCAAATTGCCGGCGATGAGACCGCCGCCGAAGACGAGCAGGATCGGCGACACGGCTGCTTCCTTGAAGCCGCTTATCTCGGTCAGCAACGGAGCGATATAAGTGAAGACGGCGAAGACGCCGGCATAGCCGAGCACGGTGGTGGCGAGGCCGAGCAGGACGGGGGTGCGGCGCAAAACGGCGAGATCGGCGCGCAGGTCGCTCTTTTCGGGCGCCGTCCGGCTGCGTGGCACCAGAGCCAGGATGACGGCGAAGGCGGCCACACCGACCACTGTCACGGCCCAGAAGGTCGCGCGCCAGCCGAAGGCCTGGCCGAGCCAGGTGCCGAAGGGCACGCCGAGGATGTTGGCGATGGTCAGGCCGGTGAACATCAGCGCGATCGCCGAGGCTTGTCTGTTGGGCGCGACCAAGCCGGTGGCGACCACCGAGCCGACGCCGAAGAAAGTGCCGTGGGCAAAGGCGGTGATGATGCGGGCGCCCATCAGCGTCCAGTAGTCGGGCGCCAGCGCGCAGGCGAGATTGCCGAACGTGAAGATCGCCATCAGCGCCAGAAGCACGGTCTTGCGCGGCCAGTTGCCGGTGGCGATGGTCAGCAAGGGCGCGCCGATGACGACGCCAAGCGCATAGCCCGAAATGAGCTGGCCGGCAGCCGAAATCGAAACGCCGAGATCCTTGCTGACATCGAGCAGCAGACCCATGATAACAAATTCGGTGACGCCGATGCCGAAGGCACCGGCGGCGAGGGCGTAGAGAGCAAGAGGCATGGCGGTTTCCACTTCGATGGCGAAGAGCGCCGTCCCGCGCCCCGACCCCTGAGATCGTGCTTCCCTGCATTGTGAACCAGGCTTGCCTTGGGCATATTGTCTGTGAAATAGATTCATAAATGGCCAGGCCCGACGTCAATCGCTCCGGCGAGATCGAAGTGTTCGTGCGCGTCGTCGAGGAAGGCAGTTTCTCCTCCGCGGCACGCGCGTTGCGCATGACGCCGTCGGCGGTGAGCAAGCTGATCGCGCGGCTGGAGGCCCGGCTTGGCGCGCGGCTGGTCAGCCGCTCGACGCGAAAGCTGCAACTGACGCCGGAAGGCACAGCATTCTACGAGAGCGGCCTGCGCATCCTTGCCGACATGGCGGCAGCCGAGCAGGAGGCAGCGGCCGGTGCTTCACCGCGCGGACGTGTGCGCATTAACAGCTACGTGCCCTTCGGGGTGCATCGGCTGGTCCCGCTTCTGCCTCGGTTCCTGGAACGCTACCCCGAGATTTCGGTCGATCTGGTGCTGACCGACAGCGTCGTCGACCTGATGGCGGAGCGCGCCGATGTTGCCATCCGTGCCGGGCCATTGAGTGAGTCACGGCTGGTGGCGCGCAAGCTCGGGCAAAGCCCGGTGGTCGTTGTTGCAGCACCTTCTTACCTCGAGACGCACGGCATACCGCTGACGCCAGCCGATCTCGACAAACACAACCGCATGGGCTTCGGCTTCGTCAGGCACCTCGATGGCTGGCCGTTCCTCGACGCGGAAGGCCGCGTCATCATGATTCCGATCACCGGCAACACGCTGGTCAGCGATGGTGAGGCGATGCGGCTCATGGCACTGGCGGGCGCGGGCATCGCCCGGCTGGCGCGCTGGCATGTGGCGGAAGACATAGCGGCCGGCAGACTGGCGCCGCTGCTGGAGGCATTCAATCCGGGTGACGAGGAGCCGACCCACGCCGTCTATGTCGGCCAGGGCCGGCATCTGCCGGCGCGGGTGCGCGCCTTTCTCGATTTTCTGGGCGAGAGCGTCCGGCTGACCTGACATCTCCGGAGCCACGGCTCCCGAGATGTCAGCGTGGGCTGTATTTATGCTTTCGGCGTGAACGCCGCCGGACGGCGGCCCGCTGCCTGGCGCTCCAGCATCCAGCCTGGATATTCGGACGGCAGGGCGCTGACCTCGTCGAGACGAACCAGATCGTCGGTGTCGAGCTTCACCTCAGTGGCGGCAAGGTTCTGCTCCAGCTGCTCCATGCGGCTGGCGCCGATGATGACGCTCATCACGAAGGGCTTGGCCAGGACATAGCCGAGCGCCACCGTGGCGACGCTCACATCATGTTTTTTGGCGATGTCGCGCATGACGGCAACGGCCGCCCAGGCGCGGTCCTCATTGACCGGCGGGAAGTTGAAGGACGCGCGGCGGCCTTCGCCATTGCCGGGTGCGCCGGGACCATATTTGCCGGAGAGCAGGCCACCGGCCATCGGCGACCACACCATCAGGCCGAGCTTCTCCTCATTGAGCAGCGGCACGATCTCGCGCTCGAGATCGCGGCCGGCGATCGAATAGTAGGACTGCACGGTCTCGAAACGGGCAAAGCCCTTGCGCTCGGCGATGCCGAGCGCCTTGGCGATGCGCCATGCCGCCCAGTTGGAGACGCCGACATAGCGGACCTTACCGCTGGCAACCAGATCGTCGAGCGCTCGCAGCGTCTCGTCGATCGGCGTCACCGTGTCGGTGCCGTGCAACTGGTAGAGATCGATATGGTCGAGCTGCAGCCGCTCCAAGCTGGCATCGACCGAATCCATGATGTGGCCGCGTGACGAGCCGCGCTGGTTGGGGCCTTCACCCATGGCGCCATGCGTCTTGGTGGCGATGACCACATTCTGCCTGTTGACCTTGAGATCCCTGAGCGACTGGCCGAGCAACCGTTCGGATTCGCCAAAGGAGTAGACGTCGGCCGTATCGAAGAAATTGACGCCAGCGGCAAGCGAATGGGCAACGATCTCGTTGACGCCCTTCTGGTCGAGGCTGGCGATCAGGCCCCATTGGGCATTCTGACCGGCGGCGCCGAAGGTCATGGTGCCGAGGCACAGTTCGGAGACGAACATCCCCGTATTTCCAAGCTGGTTGTAGCGCATGGTGGCGGCTCCAGAGAGTTTGTGATGACGCAAAGCAAATAGGAACGGTACGTTTCGTTTCCAGTCCTGGAGCAACGAGCCTCTCGGATTGGCCCAAAGGCCGTTGCGTCTCAGCGAGTGCCGAAGATCGCCGAACCGACGCGGACGCTGGTGGCACCGAAGGCGATCGCCGTTTCGTAGTCCCCGGACATGCCCATCGAGAGTTTGGCGACGTCGGCTTCCTTGCTAAGCTTCTCCAGCAGGGCGAAGTGGGGACCGGGGTTCTCGTCGGCCGGCGGGATGCACATCAGGCCTTCGATGGCGAGGCCGTGCACGTCGCGGCAGCGGGCGACGAAGGCCACGGCCTCGCGGGGCTCGATGCCGGCCTTCTGCGGCTCGGAGCCGGTGTTGACCTGGACATAGAGTTTTGGCGCGCGGCCCTGTTTGGCGATCTCCTTGGCGAGTTCGGCGGCGATCTTCTCGCGATCGACCGTCTCGATGACGTCGAACAGTGCTACCGCTTCCCTAGCCTTGTTGGATTGCAGCGGGCCGATCAGATGCAGTTCGATGTCGGGAAATGCGTCCTTCAGATCAGGCCATTTGGCTTGCGCCTCCTGCACCCGGTTCTCGCCGAAGACGCGCTGGCCGGCTTCGATGACCGGGCCGATGTCGGCGGCATCAAAGGTCTTTGAGACCGCGACCAGGGTCACGGCGCCGGCTTCGCGGCCGGCCTCGCGTTCGGCGGCGGCGATCTTCGCCTTGACCGCGAAAAATTGCTGAACGGCGTCACCCATATGCAAATCCTGCTGTTTTGACCGGCGTTTTTGTCAGACGCGGTACCCATATGGTTGACGGGTTTGCCAAACCATGGTGAACACCCGGACCACATTCCCTGAACTGCCGAGCCATCGCCCGCAGTTCGCGCATGCTTTTAAGTGAAAAACGTCCCATGGCAACCGAACGATACAATCCGCGCGCGTCAGAGCCCAAATGGCAGAAGGCCTGGGACGCCAAGAAGCTGTTCGAAGCGCACAATGACGATCCGCGCCCGAAATACTACGTGCTGGAGATGTTCCCCTATCCGTCGGGGCGCATCCATATCGGTCATACCCGCAATTACACGATGGGCGACGTGGTGGCGCGCTACAAGCGGGCCAAGGGCTTCAACGTGCTGCACCCGATGGGCTGGGACGCCTTCGGCATGCCGGCCGAAAACGCGGCGATGCAGAACAAGGTCCACCCCAAGGAGTGGACCTACCAGAACATCGCCACCATGCGCGAGCAGCTCAAGGTCATGGGGCTGTCGCTGGACTGGGCGCGCGAATTCGCCACCTGCGACGTCGATTACTACCACCGCCAGCAGATGCTGTTCCTCGACTTTGTCGAGAAGGGGCTGGTGATGCGCAAATCCTCCAAGGTCAACTGGGATCCGGAGGACATGACGGTGCTTGCCAACGAGCAGGTCATCGACGGGCGCGGCTGGCGCTCGGGCGCGCTGGTCGAACAGCGCGAACTGACGCAGTGGTTCTTCAGGATCACCGACTTCGCCCAGGATCTGCTGGATTCGCTCGAAGGCCTCGACGAATGGCCGGAAAAAGTGAAGCTGATGCAGCAGAACTGGATCGGCCGCTCGGAAGGCCTGCTGATCCGTTGGCCTCTGGCCGACGCCTCTGATGGCGAGCATGAGCTGGAAGTCTATACGACAAGGCCCGACACCATCTTCGGCGCTTCCTTCATGGCTGTCGCCGCCGATCATCCGTTGGCCAAGAAGGCCGCTGCGCACAATCCGGCACTGGCGAAGTTCATCGAGGATATCGGCCATATGGGCACCTCGGTGGCGGCGCTGGAGACAGCTGAGAAGAAGGGTTTTGACACCGGCCTCCGCGTCGTCCATCCGTTTGACGACAACTGGACGCTGCCTGTCTATGTCGCCAATTTCGTGCTGATGGAATACGGCACCGGCGCCATTTTCGGCTGCCCGTCCGGCGACCAGCGCGACCTCGACTTCGCCAACAAATATGGCCTGCCGGTGATTCCGGTGGTGATGCCGGAAGGCGAGAATCCGGCGACGTTCCAGATCATCGATGAAGCCTATGTCGATGACGGCGTGATGATCAATTCGCGCTTTCTCAACGGCATGAAGCCGGATCAGGCTTTCGACGAAGTCGCCAAACTGCTGGAGCAGAAGACGATCGGCAACCGGCCGATGGCCGAGCGCAAGGTGAATTTCCGCCTGCGCGATTGGGGCATTTCGCGCCAGCGCTACTGGGGCTGCCCTATCCCGATGATCCATTGCGAGGCTTGCGGCGTGGTGCCGGTGCCGAAGGCGGACCTGCCGGTGAAGCTGCCCGACGATGTCGATTTCGACCGCCCGGGCAATCCGCTCGACCGTCATCCGACATGGCGGCATGTGAAATGTCCGCAATGCGGCAGGGATGCGCGGCGCGAAACCGACACGATGGACACGTTCGTCGATTCGTCGTGGTATTTTGCCCGCTTCACCGCGCCGTGGGCACATGAACCGACCGATCCCAAGGCGGCCAACGAATGGCTGCCGGTCGACCAGTATATTGGCGGGATCGAGCACGCGATCCTGCATCTGCTCTATTCGCGCTTCTTCACCCGCGCCATGCGCGAGGCCGGCCATGTCGATCTGGCCGAGCCGTTCAAGGGCCTGTTCACGCAAGGCATGGTGGTGCACGAAACCTATCGCGTTGGCTCGGCATCGAACGGCCGCTGGCTGGCGCCCACCGAAGTTCGGCTGGAGGACGTCGACGGCAAGCGCAGCGCCATCGAGATCGCCACCGGCGAGACCGTCTCCATCGGCCCGCTGGAAAAGATGTCGAAGTCGAAGAAGAACACGGTGAGCCCGGAAGACATCACCGATGGCTACGGCGCCGATACGGCGCGCTGGTTCATGCTGTCGGATTCGCCTCCCGAGCGCGATGTCGAGTGGACCGACGATGGCGCCGCCGGCGCGCATCGCTTCATCCAGCGCATCTGGCGCCTGGTGTCGACGGCGGCCGAAACACTGGCCGGCATCAAGCCCGTGGCGGCCAGCAGCGGCGAGGCCGCGGTGGTTTCCAAGGCCGCGCACAAGATCCTCAAGGCGGTCGGAGAGGATATCGAGAAGCTCGCTTTCAACCGCGCCATCGCCCGCATCTACGAACTGGCCAACGCGCTGACCACGCCGCTTAACGAGGTGGCCGAAGGCAAGGCCGATGCAGCGCTGAAAGGCGCCTGCCGGCAGGCGGTGGAGATTCTCGTGCATCTGATCGCGCCGGTCATGCCGCATCTGGCCGAGGAGTGCTGGGCAACGCTCGGCGGCACCGATCTCGTTGCCGAACGGCCGTGGCCGGTCTTCGATCCGGCGCTGGTCGTCGACAACGAAGTCACCTATCCGGTACAGGTCAACGGCAAGAAGCGGGGGGATTTGACAATTGCCCGCGACGCGGACCAAGGTGCGGTCGAAAAAGCGGTATTGGCTCTCGACTTCGTGCAGAAAGCACTCGAAGGGAAGGCTCCGCGCAAGGTGATCATCGTGCCGCAGAGGATCGTCAATGTCGTTGCCTGATCGGGAAAAGACAGAGTTGAGCCATTTGCTGCGCCGCATGGCGCTTGCCGGCCTGATAGGTTCGCTCGCGCTTGTCTCGGCCTGCACGGTGCGGCCGCTCTATTCGAGCGCGCCACTGTCGGGTTCGCAGGCCAGTGCCAGTGCCGAACTGGCGTTGATCGGCATCAAGCCGGTCAATACGCGTTACGGCCAACAGGTGCGCAACAATCTCATTTTCGGGTTTGGACGAGGCGCCGGCGAGCCGGCCTCGCCGGCCTATTCGCTCAATCTCGGCGTGACCGAAGCGGTCGAGTCCGCGGCACTTGTGCAGGTCGGAACCGACGAAGACGAGCCGACCGCCGGTTCCGTGACGCTGACCGGCAGCTATACGCTGGCCGATGCGAAGACCGGCGTGGTGATCGCATCCGGCAAGCGTTCGATCACCTCGTCCTTCGACAGGCCGCGTCAGGAATTCGCCGCATACCGGGCGCAGATCGACGCCGAGAATCGCGCGGCGCGAGAGTTGGCGGAAGCGCTGCAGCTGTCCATTGCCCAGGACCTTGTCCGGCACGGCAAGACCGGCTAGCGCACCTCATCTGCTTCACGAAAACGGTCTGGCGCCCCAGGCATGACGGGATGATCGTGGGATCATGACCAGATTCCCGAACAGAGCCAGATTCTGAACAGAGATTGTCCGAAGAGACCCATCGGCCTGCTATAGCACAGCGAGTAGATCGCGCCACAGCGGTGGGTGCGGCGAGGCGACGATCGTGCCACGTCGCTCGCAGACTGCCACGAAGATTTTGGCGCTCAGGATCGTCGGCGACCCATCCGGGAAGCAACTGTTAACCACTCGCTCCCTATTGCTCGGCAGACATTTCAGAGTGAGTCTTGAGAATGGAAGCCAAGCGTTTTTCCCGGGTCAATTTGTCGACGGCCGCATCGCCTGATGATCCCGAGGGGAAGCGCTCCGAGAGCATCGGCGACAGGGGTGGTCAGCGAAGTTCTTCCGCGGCAAGCGACCTTGATCGTCCGGCTCGCAAGGAAACGGCCGGCCGGCAGCCCGCCACACGCCAGGCCGGCTATTCCGCGCCGGTGGTCGATCTCGGCGGCAACAAGCGGCCCTATATGGAGCCGCGGAGTGGCTCCGACGACACGCCTTCGAAAATCGGCGATATCGAGAGCCCTGCCTGGCAGGAATATTTCTTCCTTGCACCCAACGTGCGTTTTACACGCACGCCGGATTATGAGGCCAGGAAGCATCATCCGCAGCACGAGCGTGTCGTCGAACACGGCGCGACGCGCCCGGCACAGCAAGCCGTTGCGCAACCCATGGTCGGCAGGGCGTCCTCCGCGCCCTCGCTCCTGGCATTGCCGGCGTCGGTGAAAAGCCCTGCCTCCCAGCCGCAGACTGGGCAGGCCACGCAAGGGCCACTGCCGCCGGCTGCTGCTTTTGTCCCGTCCGTGCGCGCCAGGGAGAGGGTGCCAGCCGTTGCGCCGGTGCCGCCGAGGACGGTCGCAACGGGACGGGCATCCGCGCGTGCGTCCGTTGCTCCGGGCGCCCCGACCAAAACCGAAAGGCAGCGCTGGCCCTATCTTTCGGATCATGCCTTCTTCGAGGCTATGGCACCCTATCTGGTCGACGTTTCGCCGTCGGCCCGGCAAACCGGTTCAGCGTCGCCTGCGCCGCTCGCCGCAGCGCCAGTCACCACCATGCCGATCGACATCCGCCCGACGACAGGGACCGATGCCACCGCCTTGTTTCGTGTCATCGACTGCCTGCCGGGCCAGGCCTTGAAGCCGTTGCCGGATGTTTGGCCGGCCAATTCGAACCAGGCCGTCGCCCAACCTGACGTGCCGGCGAGCAATGCGCTGTCGCCGGTCCAGCCTGTCATAATTCCAGCCGCCAAAAGCGATGCCGTTTCCGCGCCGGCCGCGCCAAATGCGAACGTCCCTGCCAAGGCCGTTGGCGCCCGCTCTGCACGCTTGCCTGGGGCTGGAAAGGTGGTGCTGTCAACCGCGGGCGATCCCTACGAGCTTCCCTCGGAAGAGCTGTTGCAGCAGCCACCGGAGGGACAAGGTTTCTACATGTCGCAGGAGCGGCTCGAGCAGAACGCGGATCTGCTGGAAAGCGTGCTCGAAGACTTCGGCGTGCGTGGCGAGATCATTCATGTTCGTCCCGGCCCGGTCGTCACGCTCTATGAGTTCGAACCGGCGCCGGGCGTCAAATCTTCTCGCGTCATCGGGCTTGCCGACGATATCGCCCGCTCCATGTCGGCGATTTCGGCGCGCGTCGCCGTCGTGCCCGGCCGCAACGTCATCGGCATCGAGCTCCCGAACGAGATGCGCGAAACCGTCTATTTCCGGGAGCTGATCGAATCGGAGGGCTTCCGCAAGACGAGCTGCAAGCTGGCGCTGTGTCTCGGCAAGACGATCGGCGGTGAGCCGGTCATCGCCGAGCTGGCGAAGATGCCGCATCTGCTCGTGGCCGGAACCACCGGCTCCGGCAAGTCGGTCGCCATCAACACCATGATCCTGTCGTTGCTCTATCGGCTGAAGCCGGAAGAATGCCGGCTGATCATGGTCGATCCCAAAATGCTCGAACTCTCTGTCTATGACGGCATCCCGCATCTTCTGACGCCCGTCGTCACGGATCCCAAGAAAGCCGTCACGGCGCTCAAATGGGCGGTGCGCGAAATGGAGGACCGGTATCGCAAGATGGCGCGGCTCGGTGTGCGCAACATCGACGGCTACAACGAGCGCGCCGCCCAAGCCCGCGACAAGGGCGAAACCGTCGTCATGACGGTGCAGACCGGCTTCGAAAAGGGCACCGGCGAACCGCTTTTCGAACAGCAGGAAGTAGACCTGGCGCCGATGCCCTACATCGTCGTCATCGTCGACGAGATGGCCGACCTGATGATGGTCGCCGGCAAGGAGATCGAAGGCGCCATCCAGCGTCTGGCGCAGATGGCGCGTGCTGCCGGCATCCACCTGATCATGGCAACGCAGCGTCCCTCGGTCGACGTCATCACGGGCACGATCAAGGCCAATTTCCCGACCCGGATTTCCTTCCAGGTGACGTCGAAGATCGACAGCCGCACCATCCTGGGCGAGCAGGGCGCCGAGCAGCTGCTCGGCCAGGGCGACATGCTGCACATGATGGGTGGCGGGCGCATTTCGCGCGTGCATGGGCCGTTTGTCTCCGACGCGGAGGTCGAGCACGTCGTGGCGCATCTCAAGGCGCAGGGCCGGCCTGAATATCTGGAAACCGTGACCGCCGACGAGGATGAGGAAGAAATCGACGAGGACCAGGGCGCGGTCTTCGACAAGGGATCGGTTGCAGCCGAAGACAGCGATGCGATCTACGACGAGGCGGTCAAGGTGGTGGTGCGCGACAAGAAGTGTTCGACCTCCTACATCCAGCGCCGCCTCGGCATCGGCTACAACCGCGCCGCATCCCTGGTCGAGCGTATGGAAAAGGAAGGATTGGTCGGCGCACCCAACCATGTTGGCAAACGCGAAATCATCATGGGCCGGCGCCAGCCGGCGACCGTGCCTGAGGATGACGGCGCGGACTGAGCGACCCCGGCCGTTATGGGATCATGCTTCAGGGGATGCTTCAGCTGCGGGTCAAGCTCGTGAATTCCATCACCTATCCCAGCCTAAACCTTAAGCATCTACACTAGCGGTTAGTGACGGCCTTTCCAATGCTGACGACCACATAGGATAACCAGCCAATGACATGCCCGAAGAAATAGACGCACAGTCCCAAATATGTAAGCAACGCAATCACAAATAGCTTCTCACCTAACGCAACATTCGTCACGAAGCCTTGAGGCAACAGGGCAAGAATCCAACCGAAGTGAAGGCCCCAGCTACACCCCCATTGACCACACGTCCGGTTGGCACTCAGCACCGTTGCGCCAAGCCACACGACCGAAATCACTATGAAACTCACCCACGAATAGCGTTTGTCCCGAATGAGGCCGTAGATTGAAAATGCCTTTGCGAAAGCGAGTCCTATTGATGCAAGAACAGAAAAGGCGATTGAGATTAGAAGGCTCATGTTCGACCCAGTAGCTAAAACATCGAAGCTACAGCCAGCACCTTTACAAAGGGTTCGACCAAGTCATCGTTTTTTAAGTTCGTCGAAGGGCATCTCTCTAGCGTGATATCCAGGGTATGCTTCAGCAGCGTGTCGATCTGGTGAACTCGATCAAATATCCTGTTTTGAACTTGTCGCTCTCGATTTCAGCTGGATGCAATGCTGCGATGCAGTAAAGCCAAAAGAGCTAGTGCAAGGCACGCAAAAACAAAGACTTGGAAAGTCACCCCACCCGCAGCACATAAAAAAGACCGGTTGCCCGGTCTTTTTTCACTGCAAGCGCATTGGCTTCAGCCGATCGCCATCTCAGCCAATCGATTGGCCGGTCTTGGCCCAGTCGGCGAGGAAGGCGGCGAGGCCCTTGTCGGTCAGCGGATGGTTGACCAGGGCCTTCAGGGTCGCCGGCGGCGCGGTCACAACATCGGCGCCGATCAGTGCCGCCTGCTTGACGTGGTTCACGGTGCGCACGGAAGCGACGAGGATCTCGGTCTGGAAATCGTAATTGTCGTAGATCTGCCGGATCTCCTGGATCAGTTCCATGCCATCGATGCCGATGTCGTCGATTCGGCCGACGAAGGGCGAGATGAACGAGGCGCCGGCCTTGGCCGCAAGCAGCGCCTGGTTGGCCGAAAAGCACAGGGTGACGTTGACCAGGCGGTTCATCTCGGTGCGGATCGTCTTGCAAGCCTTGAGACCGTCCAGCGTCAGCGGCACCTTGATGCAGACATTGTCGGCGATCTTGGCCAGAACCTTGGCCTGCTGCATCATCTCGGAATATTCGGTGGCGGTGACTTCAGCCGAGACCGGACCCTTGACGATGTCGCAAATCTGTTTGGTGACCTCGGCGATCTTGCCGCCGGATTTGAGGATCAGCGACGGATTGGTGGTGACGCCGTCGAGCAGCCCCAGATCGTTCAGCTCACGGATATCCTTGACGTCGGCGGTGTCGACAAAAAATTTCATGGCGGGTCTCCTGAAGATTTTCATGTGCATGCCATGCACATTTGGGGTCGGCCTTTGATCTAGACCAAAGTCAGGGCAAGGTCACGCCTCATGATCGAAGATTCGCCCTTTGTCGCAGCCGCACCGGTGCTGGTGCCGATGCCCGCCGAACGCCCCTACACCTACGCCGTGCCGGCCGGCATGCGCGTGGTGCCGGGCTCGATCGTGCGTGTGCCGCTCGGGCCGCGCCAGGTCGCCGGCATCGTCTGGGATGGCGCGGTCGAGAAGGTCGACGCGAAAAAGCTGCGCCCCATCGAACAGGTCTTCGATTGCCCGCCGATCGACCGCGCGATGCGCCGTTTCGTCAACTGGGTGGCGCAGTACACGCTGTCGCCGCCGGGCATGGTGGCGCGCATGCTGCTTCGGGCGCCGGAGGCTTTCGACCCCGAACCGTGGATCGAGGGGTTGCAGCGCACGCTTCTCGCACCTGACCGGATGACGGGCGCCAGGCAGCGCGTGCTGGAGACGGCCGAAGGCGGCCTTGCCTGGACGCGCTCCGGCCTCGCTCACGCCGCCGGCGTGTCCTCGACGGTGATCGACGGCCTGAGGGCGCAAGGCGTGTTCGAGACCGTGATGATCCCGCCGCGCCCGGTGGTGGCCGCGCCCGATCCCGGCTACGCTATTCCGGAACTGATGCCGGACCAGGGCGCCGCGGCGCAGATGCTGCGCGCCAATGTCGCAGCCGGCGTGTTCAACGTCGCGTTGCTCGACGGCGTCACCGGTTCGGGTAAGACCGAGGTCTATTTCGAGGCGGTGGCGGCTGCGCTCGACCAGGGCAGGCAGGTTCTGATCCTGCTGCCGGAAATCGCGCTGACGCATGCCTTTCTCGAGCGCTTCCAGCAGCGCTTCGGCGCCAAGCCGGGCGAATGGCATTCCGACCTGCCGCCGCGGATGCGCGAAAAAGTCTGGCGGCAAGTGGCGGAAGGCGGCGTGCGGGTCGTCGCCGGCGCGCGCTCGGCGCTGTTCCTGCCGTTCAAGGAGATCGGCCTTATCGTCGTCGACGAGGAGCACGACCCTGCCTACAAGCAGGAGGACCGCGTCTTCTACAATGCGCGCGACATGGCGGTGGTGCGCGGCCATATCGGCAGCTTCCCCGTGGTGCTGGCGTCGGCGACGCCGTCGGTCGAAAGCCGGGTCAATGCCAGCCAAGGTAAATATAACAGGGCGGTGCTTTCCGCTCGCTTCGCCGAGGCAGCACTTCCGCATCTGAAGGCGGTCGACATGCGGCGTGCGCCGCCGGCGCGTGGCGGTTTCCTGTCGCCGGTTCTGCTCGACCAGATGCGCCAGACGCTGGAGAGGCAGGAGCAATCGCTGCTGTTCCTCAACCGGCGCGGCTATGCGCCACTGACGCTGTGCCGGGTCTGCGGCCATCGCTTCGGCTGCCCGGTCTGCTCGGCCTGGCTGGTCGAGCACCGGTTTCGCGGGCAACTCGTCTGCCATCATTGCGGCCACAATGAGCGCCGCCCCGAAGCCTGCCCGGAATGCGGCACGCTGGATCATCTGGTCGCCTGCGGGCCGGGTGTCGAGCGCATCGCCGAAGAGGTCGTTACGCATTTTCCCGACGCGCGCACCATCGTCCTGTCGTCCGACCTGATGGGCGGCGTGCGGCGGCTGCGGCTGGAACTGGAGGCGATCGCCGATGGCGAGGCCGACATCGTCATCGGCACGCAGCTCGTTGCCAAGGGCCACAATTTCCCGAACATGACCCTTGTCGGCGTCGTCGATGCCGATCTCGGCCTTGCCAATGGCGATCCGCGTGCCGCCGAGCGCACCTTCCAGCTGCTTAGCCAGGTCACCGGCCGCGCCGGCCGCACCGGCAAGAAGAGCCTGGGACTGCTGCAGACCTTTCAGCCCGACCACCCGGTGATGCGGGCGATCGTCTCGGGCGACGCCGAGGCATTTTACGAACGTGAGATCGCCGAGCGCGAACGGGCTGCCCTGCCGCCCTTCGGCCGGCTCGCGGGTGTCATCGTCAGTGCGGTGACACGAGCGGAAGCCGAGGGCCACGCACGTGGCCTGCGCCGCGCCGCACCCGAGGCGTCAGATCTGTTCGTGCTGGGGCCAGCCGAGGCGCCACTGTCACTGCTCGGCGGCCGCCACCGCTTCCGGCTGCTGATCCAGGGCGAACGGCGCGCCGACATGCAAGGTTTCATCAGGGCCATGCTGGCCAACGGGCCGAAGCAACGCGGCTCGGTCCGGGTGCAGGTCGACGTCGACCCGCAGAGTTTTTTGTAAGGTTGCGCTTTCAGCGATAGGTTGCCCGCAAGCCAGCGAGATGTGGAAACTCATATGAAGACCCTTGGCCTGCTCGGCGGCATGAGCTGGGAATCGACCGCCATCTACTATCGCCTGCTCAACGAGATCGTGCGCGAACGGCTGGGTGGGCTGCATTCCGCGAAACTGCTTCTGTGGTCGTTCGACTTTGCCGAAATCGCCGAGCGGCAGCATCACGGCGATTGGGACGGTGCCGGCGTGCTCCTCGTAGAAGCGGCGCGCAAGCTTGAGACCGGCGGCGCGGAAGGTCTGCTTTTGTGCACCAACACCATGCACAAACTGGCCGATCAGGTGCAGGCGTCGGTGTCGATCCCGCTGATCCACATCGCCGATGCCACCGCAGTGGCGGTCAAGCGTGCCGGAATGCAGCGTCCGGCGCTGCTGGCGACGCGCTTCACCATGGAGCAGGATTTCTACAAAGGCCGGCTCGCTGACAGATTTGGCTTGGACCCGGTGGTGCCGGGTGCGGCCGGGCGCGACATGGTCCATCGCGTCATCTACGACGAGTTGTGCCAGGGCATGGTCAAGGAGACTTCAAAGGCGGCCTATATCGCCGAGACCGAACGCCTGCGCCGCGAAGAGGCGGCCGACAGCGTCATCATGGGCTGCACCGAGATCACCATGCTCATCGGCCAGCAGGATTTCGACATCCCGGTCTTCGACACGACGCGCATCCATGCCGAGGCGGCTGTGGAATTCGCGCTCGGTTGATGCGCGCTGCCTAAAGTACCTGGACCCATCTGGCGCGGGGGCTTTCCTCCGTTAGAATGCCCGGAATTTCAAAACAGGCATTTCGAGGGGACAAGATGGATTTTGCGCTTCCATGGCCGACGAGCCAGGGCGAATGGCTGGCGTGGTCGAGCGCCGTCTTCACGGTGCTGCTCGGGCTTTTGTTCTTCCTGGCGCCGGGTCTCGCCTTTCGTGCCCTGCGCCTGCAGGTCAAGCCAGAGAAGGCTGCGGCGATCGCCGAGGGGCGCGGCAGGATGTCGGGCTTTTATCTCGGTGTCGGCCTGTGCTGTATCCTGCTGGCGCAGCCGCTGATCTACATGGCGCTTGGCTTCTCCTGGCTGTTCACTGCCTTCGGCCGGCTGCTGTCGATGATGTCTGATGGCGCCAACACGCCTTTCAATTGGGTTTCCATTGTGCTGGAATTGGTCCTGGCGGCGTTGCCGCTCGCCTTCGCCTTCGGCTTTCTGCCCTGAATCGTTGGGTATTCCGCGATGGAAGACGGGCGACTTTCGCCGGATGCGACAATAGTGCCTGAAAACCATGCGGAACGACGCATTGCGGTCTTAAAATGCCTGTGCTAGACGGCAATCGACTTTCGGCCGGGGATAGCGGAAGCCGCGCCTCCGTGCTCGAAAAAATGCAGTAAGGTCAAAGATTTAGCCAGAGTTTTTGCTCGCGCCAACAATCTACGGCCTGTCAGACAAGAGAAAAGACGGTCCGTGGCTCAATCGTCATCGCCAATCTCAGGTGTCGCAGAACGCTATGCGGGTTCGCTGTTCGAACTCGCCCTGCAGGCAAATTCCGTGGCCAAGGTCGAAGCCGACCTCAACAGTTTCGAAATCATGCTCGCGGGCAGCGCTGATCTCACCCGGCTGATCAACAGCCCGGTGTTCTCCAGCGAGGACCAGGCGAAGGCCATCGCGGCGATCGCCGACAAGGCCGGGATCACCGGCCTTACCGGAAATTTCCTGCGTGTCGTCGCCCGCAACCGCCGGCTGTTCGCCATTCCCGGCATGATCAGGGCGTTCCGCCAGATATCAGCCGAACACCGTGGCGAGACCGCTGCTGAAGTGACGTCGGCTCACGCGCTGACGGCTGTCCAGCAGACCGAACTCAAGGCGGCGCTGAAGAGCGTTGCCGGCAAGGATGTGGCTATCTCCGTCACCGTCGATCCGTCGCTGCTCGGCGGGCTGGTGGTCAAGATGGGCTCGCGCCAGATCGATACGTCGCTCAAAACCAAACTCAATTCGCTCAAGCTTGCACTGAAAGAGGTCGGCTGATGGACATCCGCGCCGCGGAAATTTCCGCAATTCTGAAAGACCAGATCAAGAATTTCGGCAAGGAGGCCGAGGTCTCCGAAGTTGGACAGGTGCTGTCCGTCGGTGACGGTATCGCTCGTGTCTACGGCCTCGACAATGTCCAGGCCGGCGAGATGGTCGAATTCCCCGGCGGCATCCGCGGCATGGCGCTCAACCTCGAAGCCGACAATGTCGGCGTCGTCATCTTCGGCGCCGACCGCGACATCAAGGAAGGCGACATCGTCAAGCGCACCGGCGCCATCGTCGACGTTCCCGTCGGCCCAGGCCTGCTCGGCCGCGTCGTCGATGCGCTCGGCAATCCGATCGATGGCAAGGGTCCGATCAAGGCAGTCGAGCGCAAGCGCGTCGACGTCAAGGCGCCCGGCATCATTCCGCGCAAGTCGGTGAACGAGCCGATGTCGACCGGTCTCAAGGCCATCGATGCGCTGATCCCGGTCGGCCGCGGCCAGCGCGAGCTGGTCATCGGCGATCGCCAGACCGGCAAGACCGCCATCATCCTCGACACGATGCTCAACCAGAAGTCGGTGCACGACAACGGCCCCGAGAAGGAAAAGCTCTACTGCGTCTACGTCGCCGTCGGCCAGAAGCGCTCGACCGTCGCGCAGTTCGTCAAGGTGCTGGAAGAGCGCGGCGCGCTCGAATACTCGATCATCATCGCCGCCACCGCTTCCGACCCGGCGCCGATGCAGTTCCTGGCGCCGTTCGCCGGCTGCACCATGGGTGAATATTTCCGCGACAACGGCATGCACGCGCTGATCAGCTATGACGATCTGTCGAAGCAGGCCGTCGCCTATCGCCAGATGTCGCTGCTGCTGCGCCGCCCGCCGGGCCGCGAAGCCTATCCGGGCGACGTGTTCTACCTGCACTCGCGCCTGCTCGAGCGCGCCGCCAAGCTCAACGACGATCTGGGCGGCGGGTCGCTGACCGCTCTGCCGATCATCGAGACGCAGGCCAACGACGTGTCGGCCTACATCCCGACCAACGTGATCTCGATCACCGACGGCCAGATCTTCCTCGAAACCAACCTGTTCTTCCAGGGCATCCGTCCTGCGGTGAACGTCGGTCTATCGGTGTCGCGCGTCGGCTCGGCCGCGCAGATCAAGGCGATGAAGCAGGTTGCCGGCTCGATCAAGGGCGAGCTCGCGCAGTACCGCGAAATGGCGGCCTTCGCGCAGTTCGGCTCGGATCTCGACGCTGCCACGCAGCGCCTGCTCAACCGCGGATCGCGCCTGACCGAACTCCTGAAGCAGCCGCAGTTCTCGCCGCTGAAGACGGAAGAGCAGGTCGCGGTGATCTTCGCCGGCGTCAACGGTTATCTCGACAAGCTGCCGGTCAACCAGGTCGGCAAGTTCGAGCATGGCCTGCTCAGCCACATGCGTGCGGCCGGCAAGGACGTTCTCGACGCCATCCGCAAGGAAAAGGCACTGTCGGACGATCTGCGCGCCAAGCTGAAGGCCGAGATCGACGCTTTCGCCAAGACCTTCGCCTGAGCGAAGCGACAAGACGGGATCAGGTTTGAAGCATGCCTTCATTAAAAGACCTTCGTAACCGTATCGCCTCGGTCAAGGCGACGCAGAAGATCACCAAGGCGATGCAGATGGTCGCTGCGGCGAAGCTGCGCCGTGCGCAAGAGGCTGCGGAAGCGGCGCGCCCCTATTCGGAGCGCATGGGTTCCGTGCTGGCGAACATCACCCAGGCGATCGGCGGCGGTGGCGATGCCCCGGCGCTGATGACCGGCACCGGCAAGGATGATGTGCATCTGCTCGTCGTCTGCACCGCCGAGCGCGGCCTGTGCGGCGGCTTCAATTCGCAGATCGCCCGTCTTGCCCGCGACCACATCCGCAAGCTTTTGGCCGACGGCAAGCAGGTCAAGATCATCTGCGTCGGCAAGAAGGGTTTCGACATCCTGCGCCGCGACTACGCGTCGCTGATCATCGATCGCGTCGATCTGCGCGAGGTCAAGACACTCGGTTTCGTCAATGCCGATGCCATCGCCAAGAGGGTCATCCATCTCTTCAACGAGGGCGGCTTCGACATCTGCACGCTGTTCTATTCGCAGTTCAAGTCGGTGATCAGCCAAATCCCGACCGCGCAGCAGATCATTCCGGCGGGCGTTGCTTCGGCTCAGGCGGAAGTGACGGATGGCGGCAACGCTGTCTATGAATACGAACCGGAGCCGGGCGAAATCCTATCCGATCTCATTCCGCGCAACATCTCGGTGCAGCTTTTCCGGGCACTGCTCGAAAACGCGGCCGGCGAGATGGGCGCCAAGATGAGCGCCATGGACAATGCGACGCGCAACGCCGGCGAGATGATCAACAAACTGTCGATCACCTATAACCGCCAGCGGCAGGCGCAGATCACCAAGGAACTGATCGAAATCATTTCGGGCGCCGAGGCGCTCTAGGCGCGGTCCGCGGGTTTTTTGCCCGCGACCGGACCGCGTGAGAAACAAAGGACGAAAAGGGTAAAGACGATGGCGAAAGCAGCGACCCCCCAGAAGGCAGCCCCCAAGGCCGCAGCCGCGAAGGCAGCAGCCCCCGCGAAGGCGGCAAAGGCTCCAGCAGCAGCCGCGAAGGCGGCCCCGGCCAAGGCAGCAGCACCGGCGAAGACCGCAGCTGCCAAGACATCGGCAGTGGCCAGCAAGGCAACCGGCGTTGTCGGCAAGGTCCGCCAGGTCATCGGCGCCGTCGTCGACGTGCAGTTCGGCGATCACCTGCCGGCGATCCTGAACGCGCTCGAGACGACCAATGTCGGCAACCGTCTGGTGCTCGAAGTCGCCCAGCACCTGGGTGAAAACACCGTGCGCTGCATCGCCATGGACTCGACCGAAGGTCTGGTTCGCGGCCAGGAAGTGCGTGACACCGGCGCGCCGATCACCGTGCCGGTCGGCCCGGGCATGCTCGGCCGCATCATCAACGTCATCGGCGAGCCGGTCGACGAAGAAGGCCCGGTCGACGCGATCGAAATGCGCTCCATCCACCAGCCGGCTCCGACCTATGTCGAGCAGTCGACGGAAGCACAGATCCTGATCACCGGCATCAAGGTGCTCGACCTCTTGGCTCCCTACGCCAAGGGCG
This sequence comes from Mesorhizobium sp. M7A.F.Ca.US.005.03.2.1, assembly GCF_003997795.1. Classification (NCBI taxonomy): domain Bacteria; kingdom Pseudomonadati; phylum Pseudomonadota; class Alphaproteobacteria; order Hyphomicrobiales; family Phyllobacteriaceae; genus Mesorhizobium; species Mesorhizobium sp. M7A.F.Ca.US.005.03.2.1. The sequence goes on from NZ_RZRP01000024.1 coordinate 19,659, forward strand.
GCAAGATCGGCCTGTTCGGCGGCGCCGGCGTCGGCAAGACCGTGCTGATCCAGGAACTGATCAACAACATCGCCAAGGCGCATGGCGGCTATTCGGTGTTCGCCGGCGTCGGCGAGCGCACCCGCGAAGGCAACGATCTCTATCACGAGTTCATCGAATCCGGCGTCAACAAGAAGGGCGGCGGCGAAGGCTCCAAGGCCGCGCTCGTCTACGGCCAGATGAACGAGCCGCCGGGCGCGCGCGCCCGCGTCGGCCTGACTGGCCTGACGGTTGCGGAGTATTTCCGCGACCAGGGCCAGGACGTGTTGTTCTTCGTCGACAACATCTTCCGCTTCACGCAGGCTGGCTCGGAAGTGTCGGCTCTGCTCGGCCGTATTCCTTCGGCCGTGGGCTATCAGCCGACGCTCGCCACCGACATGGGCGCGCTGCAGGAACGCATCACCACCACCACCAAGGGCTCGATCACCTCCGTGCAGGCCATTTACGTGCCCGCCGACGACTTGACCGATCCGGCGCCGGCGACCTCGTTCGCCCACCTTGACGCGACGACGACGCTCAAC
>NZ_RZRP01000250.1:0-7482 GCF_003997795.1 Mesorhizobium sp. M7A.F.Ca.US.005.03.2.1
CGCCTCGACGACGCTGCCGATGCAGATCTACGCCATGATCCGCTTCGGCATCACGCCGGAGATCAACGCGCTGGCGACCATCGTCATGGCGGTCTCGATCACCGCGCTGACCCTGTCGCAGCGGCTCAACCGTGGGATCATCGGCCAATGAGCGAACCCCGCACTCTGCTGGCCATCGATCATGTGTCGAAGAATTTCGGCAGGGTGATGGCCGTCGACGGCATCTCGCTCGACATCCGCGAGAACGAGTTCTTCGCTTTGCTCGGCCCGTCCGGCTGCGGCAAGACCACGCTCTTGCGCATGCTGGCCGGTTTCGAGACGCCCAATGACGGGCGCATCCTGCTCGACGGACGTGACATCGCCAAAACCCCGCCCAACAAGCGGCCGGTCAATCTGATGTTCCAATCCTATGCGCTGTTTCCGCATATGAGCGTTCGCGCCAATGTCTCCTACGGCCTGGAGATGGAACGTTTGCCAACAGCTGAAATCCGCTCCCGCGTCGATGCCATCCTGGCGACGACCGAGCTCGTCCCCTTCGCCGACCGCAAGCCGGAGCAATTGTCGGGCGGCCAGAAGCAGCGCGTCGCGCTTGCCCGCGCGCTGGTCAAGCGGCCTCGCCTGCTGCTGCTCGACGAGCCGCTCGGCGCGCTCGACAAGAAGCTGCGCGGCGCCATGCAGCTGGAATTGAAGCGCCTGCAGCACGAGGTCGGCATCACCTTCGTCATCGTCACCCATGACCAGGAGGAATCGCTCGTCATGGCCGACCGCATGGCGGTGCTGAAAGACGGCAGATTGCTGCAATGCGACACGCCGCACGCGATCTACGAACACCCCGCCGATCGCTTCGTCGCCGACTTCATCGGCGTGATGAATTTCGTGCCGGGCCAAGCCGCCGTCGATGGCGTTGTAGCCACGAATGGCGCACGCATATCAGGCAAGGTTCCGGCAACGCTCTCGCCCGGCGCATCCGCTGTCGCTTCGGTGCGCCCTGAGCGCATCCGGCTATTCCCATCGGCGGAAACCGCCAACCGCATCACCGGCACGGTCGAGGCGCTGGCCTATCAGGGGCTGGACCTGCAGCTGCATGTCCGCACGCCCCTGTCGCCAAAGCCGTTCCTGGTGCGCGTCACCGCAGATGCCGCCGACCGCCGGCCGGTCTCGTCGGGCGACCAGGTCGAACTCGGCTGGGATGCCGCCGATGTCAGAATTTTCGCAGAATGACAGGAGAAGCCTGATGGCGCAGAAGACGATCGCGTTTTTTCCAGAAGCCGCCTACGGCCCGGCGCTCAATTCCGTCGGTATCGCCCAGGCAGTCGAAGCGCGCGGCCACAAGGCGGTGTTCCTGTCCGACCCCGGCTTCGTCGATGTCTACAAGGGCTACGGCTTCGAGGCGCATCCGGTGAACCTGTCGGAGCCGATGCCGCCCGAGCAGATGGCGAAATTCTGGGAGGATTTCATCAACGGCCATATCCCGAACTTCCGCAAATCGCCCTACGACCAGGTCGACAACTACGTCAAGGATTGCTGGACGGCGATCGTCGACAGCGCCAAATGGGCGCAGAAAGATCTGCCGCGCGTTCTCTCAGCCATCAAGCCGGATGTGATCTGCGTCGACAACGTCATCCTGTTCCCGGCCATCAAGCAGTACGGCAAGCCGTGGGTGCGCGTCATCTCCTGCTCGGAAAACGAGATCGAGGACGAGGACATCCCGCCCCATCTCTCCGGCTGCGGCGAGAACGACCATGCCGGCCACCAGCGCTACCGCGACCACTTCAATGCGGTGATCAAGCCGATCCATGACGACTTCAACGGCTTTCTCACCGCCAACGGCGAGGCGCCCTATCCGATCGGCCAGTTCTTCGAAGCCTCGCCCTATTTGAACCTGCTGCTCTACCCCGAAGCGGCAAAATTCAAGCGCCGCCATCCGCTCGACCCGGCAAGGTTCCAGTATCTCGAAGGCTGCGTGCGGCACGAAAAGCCGTACACGGTGCCGACCTTCGCCAAAAACAATGACGGGCCGCTGCTCTACGTCTCCTTCGGCAGCCTCGGCGCCGGCGATGTCGAGCTGCTGAAGCGCATCATCGCGACATTGGGCAAGACGCGCTACAGGGCTCTGGTCAATGTCGGCGGCTACAAGGACCAGTACACGGACGTGCCCGGCAACGTCATTGTCGACAGCTGGTTTCCGCAGCCCTCGGTGATCCCGCAGGTCGATGCCGTCATCCACCATGGCGGCAACAACTCGTTCACCGAGTGCCTCTATTTCGGCAAACCGGCCATCATCATGCCCTATGTCTGGGACGGCCACGACAACGCCACCCGCGTCGAGGAAACCGGCCACGGCTTCGGCATGCCGCGCTACGACTGGACCGATGCCGAGCTGGTTGCCAGGATCGAGACCTGCCTGACCGACCCGGTGATGAAAGCCAAGCTGGCGAAGACATCGGCGCAGATGCACGCGCAGAATGGGCCGGAGAAAGCGGCCGGGTTGCTGGAGACGCTGCTGTGATTGAGATGCGGAGCCCAGGCGCCCCCCTCTGGCCTGCCGGCCATCTCCCCCTCAAGGGGGGAGATTGGATTTCGCGGCGGCTTTCGCCAATTTTCAACGCTGAAGAAGAGACACAGAAGCCAAAGTTGCCAATCTCCCCCCTTGAGGGGGAGATGTCCGGCAGGACAGAGGGGGGCCTCGTAGAGCGAAAACGGGGCGGGATTGAGCGCCCAAATGATGGAGCACGCTCATGACCTCCTCCGCCCCACACCTCCACCAGGCCTCCACCCGAACCGACCTCGTCGACTGGGGCGCCCAACCCGACGCATTGGAAGGAGCATCGCACTCGACCGGCAGGCTCGTGCACAAAGGCCCGAACAACCAGCCGGAATCCGGCATCTGGGTCTGCACGCCAGGCCGCTGGCGCCTCAGTATCCCGCGCGACGAATTGTGCCATTTCGTCGCCGGCCGCGCGACCTACCGGTCGGATGTCGGTGAGGTGATAGAAGTCTCCACCGGCACCGTGGTCATGTTCCCTGCCGGCTGGAGAGGCGAATGCACCGTGCATGAGACGATGCGCAACGTCTACATGCTGGCGTGACCACGGAGCTTGATGACATGTCGACACCGCACTGGCCGAAGGCTTCGGCCGTGGAATTGGAAGACTGGGGCGCGGGCAGCAACACGCTCGCCGGTTCGCCGCGCGCTTCGGGCAAGATCCTGGCGCAGAACCCGGACGGATCGAGCGAATGCGGCCTGTGGGCGTGCACGCCGGGCACGCGCAAGGTCACCTTTGGCGCCGACGAATTCTGCCACTTCCTGTCGGGACGCGGCAGCTATGTCCATGACGACGGCGAGGAGATCGCGGTCGAGGCCGGCACGCTGGTATTCTTCCCCGCCGGCTGGACCGGCATCTCCATCATCACGCAAACGCTGATCAAGGCTTTCATGTGCCGCTGAGCACTCATTTCCAAGGAATCGATATGACAACCCCCATCATGAAATCCCCGCTTACCATTACCGACCTCGTCGACTGGGGCGTCATCCCGACCATGATCGAGAGCCAATCCCATACCTCGGGCAAGCTGCTGTACAAGGGGCCGGAAGGCCGCTCCGAATGCGGGCTTTGGGTCTGCACTCCGGGCAAATGGCACTGCCATGTCACCCGCGACGAGTTCTGCCATTTCCTCGAAGGGCGCTGCACCTATGTGCATGAATCCGGCGAGGTCATCGAGATCGAGCCGGATACGGCAGCGTTCTTCCCGCAGGACTGGAAGGGCGTCTGCACCGTCCATGAGACTATCAAGAAGGTCTACATGATCCGCTGAACCTTCTCGATAATTCTGCCCTGCCGGACACCTGACGCGGCTTTCTGCGCTTCCGGTGCTCACGGACTAAATGTCCGCTGCGCTCCGGTTCTCGAAAGCCACGCCATCTGCCTCGGCAGGACGAATTCTCAAAAAGGCTCCATAAATGGAGAAGGACAAAATGGATTTCTCTCCTGACCGGCCAACCTTCTTCGTCAATCCGGACTACCGGTCGATGGCCGGCGCGGCAAAACCGGTGATCGATCCGGCGACGCTGGAAACCGTCGGCGCTATCTCTGCTGCGACAGACGGCGAGATCGATACCGCACTCACGGCCGCGACGAAGGCGCAGGCCGCCTGGAAGAAGCTCGACGCCAAGAGCCGGGCCAAGCATCTGCATGCCGTCGCCAACGCCATCGAGGCGGCGGACTTCACGCGTTGCGCCGAGCTGATGGTGCGCGAGATGGGCAAACCCTACCCCGAAGCGATCGGCGAGATCGCCAATTGCGCGCCGATCTTCCGCTACTATGCCGAGATGGCGCGCGACGATGCCGGCAAGATCGCCGGCACGACGCAGGCCGGTTCGTTCCAGTATGCGCGCTACGAACCTTACGGCGTCTCCGTACACATCATGCCCTACAATTTCCCGATCCTGCTGATGTGCTGGACGGTCGCCGCATCGCTCGCCGCCGGCAATGCCTGCATCATCAAGCCGGCCGAGGCGACGACGCTGTCGACGCTGGACTACATGACCGTGTTCCGCTCGCTGCCAGAGGGGCTGGTCTCCTGCCTGCCCGGCGGAGCGGCCACAGCGCAGGCGCTGATCGCCTCCGACCGCACCCATGCCGTTGCCTTCACCGGCTCGGTCGCCGCAGGCAAGGCGGTGGCGGTGGCCTGCGCCGAACGCATGAAGCCTTGCGTCATCGAGGCCGGCGGCAGCGACCCGCTGATCATCAGCGAGCATGCCCCGCTCGAGATCGCGGCGGCCGGCAGCGTCACCGCCGCCTTCCACCTCACCGGCCAGGTCTGCACTTCGGCCGAGCGCTTCTTCGTCGTCGATTCCGTGCATGACCGCTTCGTCGCGCTGTTCGCCGAAAGGACGCGGGCGCTGCGCATCGGCAACGGCATGGACAAGACCGAGATCGGCCCGCTGGTCAGCGAAAGCGCGCGGACCAAAGTCATGCGCCTTGTCGACGATGCGATCGCTCATGGCGCCGAGGCGGTGACCGGCGGGCGCATCCCGCCGGCGCACAACACCGGCTGGTTCTACGAACCGACCATCCTGACCGGCGTCACCCCTGATATGGCGATCGTGCGCGAAGAGTGTTTTGGACCCGTCGCCGCCATCTGCCGGGTCAGGGATTTCGACGAGGCGATCCGGCTTGCCAATGACAGCCCGTTCGGGCTCGGCGCTTCGGTGTTCACATCGGATCTGGCCGAAGCCCACGAGGCGGCGGAACGGCTCGAAGCCGGCATGGTCTGGGTCAACAACCCGCTGATCGACAATGACGCCCTGCCGTTCGGCGGCTGGAAGGCCTCGGGCCTCGGCCGCGAACTCGGACGCCAGGGCCTCGACGCTTTCCGCCGCTCCAAGATGGTGATCATCGACCACAAGCCCGCGATCCAGGACTGGTGGTACCCCTACCCCGACAGCTGGTTTCGCGAGACCGGCGGCCGCAAGCATGTCTGAGTGTTTCGAGCCTGGCTATCCCTGGACGCCAGCTCGGTGGCTATCCCTGGATAGCCAGCCCGACCATGAGCGGGAAAGGCAATGCCGCCGAGTGAAACCCGGCGGCATTGCCTTTGACTGACCACTACCGTTTCGGCGGCGGTTCGTTACGGCGTCGTTTCCGTCTGCATCGCGGCAGCCGTCTGGTCGATCTTGCCGGCAAGGACGTCTTGAGCCCAGGACGTGACCGCAGCGTCGACGGGCTTGTTGGCCATATCCGCCAATGCCGCGTCGAGCGATGCATCATCGGTGCCGACCGCGGCCGCAGCAGCAGCAGCGTTGTCGGCAGCGACCTCGGCCTGCAGAGCAGCTATCTTCCCAGGCAGGGCCGCCTGATCTTCGGGCGACATCGCGGCAATCTGATCGGGTGTCAGGGACGTCAGCGCATCCAGCTTAGCCTGTGCTGCGTCGGCGGCGGCCTGAGCGACCTTGGCTTTGGCGGACTGCGTCACGAATGCCTGAAGGGCGGCGAATTTCTTGCTCTTCGAGTTCATATAGGCATTGATGTTGCGCTTCAGCGAGCTCACCCGGCCAAGCTTGGCGTGGATGTTCTTGCCTTTGGGCACGGACGAGACCTTGGTGGTCTTGTCGACCGTGGTGTCGTCCGCTTTGGCCACCTGGCCGGGGGCCGACGACGACTTGCCGTGCGAAGCGCCGCTCTTGCCATTGCCGCCGTTGCCATTGCTACCGCCGTTGCCGTGCCCGTTGCCTCCGGCATTGCCACCGCCGTGCCCATTGCCGGCGAGCGCCGGAGATGCCAGGAGCGCCAATGCGGCAAGCGCCGCCAGCAGAGTTTTCCGGTTTGTCATGGTAATCTCCTCGGGAATCGTCGCCCTGGCCCGACCGCTAAGCGACCGTCCTATGAGGAATTCCTAATAGTGCAGAGTAAACTTTAGACAAATGCTGTCTCAATACGCGATCTGGCACCCGGCCAGAAACTTAACCTACTGATATCAAACACAAATTCGCACTCTTGGACGGCCATGGCACTGAAGTCCCATGCCGGCAGGACTATAGTCCTGCCGGCAAGCAGCGGCATGGGTGAAAGTCTTTGCGTGGTATATCGGACAAGCTTTGAAAACAGGGGAGTTGATAGCGAAAGCAAAAGGCTCAGCCGATACTTTCACCGCCGTCGATTACCAGCGCCTGGCCGGTCATGAAGGATGAACGGTCGGAGACAAGGAACAGGATCGCTTCGGCGATCTCATCGGCGCTGGCCCAGCGGCCCATCGGGATCTTGGTGCGGACATAGGTTTCGATCGCCCCGCGTCCGCCCATCTGGGCGATGAACGGTTCGTTGAACGGCGTGTCGACCCAGCCCGGACAGAGCGCGTTGATGCGGACATTGTGACGGGCATAGTCGAGCGACATCTGCCGTGTCATCGCCACCACCGCATGTTTGGAAGTTGCGTAGGCGATCATCTCGCGGTCGTAGAACACGCCCGAATTGGAGGCGGTGTTGAGGATGACCCCGCCGCCCTGCGCGATCATCGAGGGCATGACCTGTCTCGCCGCCAGGAACTGCGCCCGCACATTGACCCGCCACGAGGCATCCATGCCGCCGACCTCCACTTCGGTCAGCGTGCCGCCGATCTGGATGCCGGCGTGATTGTGCAGGATGTCGATGCGCCCATGCCTGTCGAGCGTGCCGGCAATGAGCTGTTCGATCGCCGCATCATCAGCGACATCGGTCTTGATCGCCTCGGCCCGTCCACCCGCTGCCCGAATGTCCGAAGCCGTTGCTTCGCCGGCAGCCTGATCCCTGTCGGCGATGACGACCACCGCGCCTTCCCTGCCCATGATCATGGCGCCGGCGCGCCCGATGCCGGAGCCGGCGCCTGTCACCACGGCGATGCGGTCTTTGAGGATCATGATGCGGCTTTCAGTTCGACGGCTTGCGCTGGCGCAACTGCCATTGGGCAAGCACCACGAGCAGCACGGAAGCGACGAGCACGATC
>NZ_RZRP01000251.1:0-7468 GCF_003997795.1 Mesorhizobium sp. M7A.F.Ca.US.005.03.2.1
GAACACATCGCTCCCGTCAATCGAGCCGTCTCGCCAGGGGGATCAATAGTCTGTCTTTGGCGTAGGTATTTCAGCAGCCTGCTGTTAGCGTGCGGACATCGCCGGGCAGGCGGCCAGCGTGCTGGGCGCGGCGACAGTGTCCACCGGGGCCGTTGTCGCGCATTTCGAGATCGTCATCCGCCAGTTGGCCGTCGCCTGCTTCTGCACGGGCTCGGCTGATCTGGCGGCGTTGCGTCAGGCGCGCTTGTTGCCCTCGTCGCATTTGTCCGCCGGTTGATGTCGGCGTCGTCCGCACGCTAACAGCAGGCTGCTGAAATACCTACGCCAAAGACAGACTATTGATCCCCCTGGCGAGACGGCTCGATTGACGGGAGCGATGTGTTCATGGAGCAGCTGTTCACGATGAAGCGGTTGGAAGATTTCGTTCCAGCCGGTCATCCTGGTGCCCGCACCGGCTGATGATCAATGGAGCGCTGGTGCGGCTAGACGGCATCCTTTCCGGCATGTACGCCTGCAGTGCCAAAGGCGGTCGCCCCAGCGTTGCGCCGGAGAAATTGCTGCGGGCCGTGTGTTGCAGGTGTTCTACAGCGTCCGTCGGAATTGATGCAGCAGGTGCTGCTGTGGCAAGGCCAAGACCCGGGAATGCCGTCAGCTTTGATCAGGCGCTTCGGGCCGTCGGAAACGCGCGAAGAGTCCGGCTTTCGAAAAAGGCCGAACGCCTCAGATAAAGCCAGAACTCCTTGGGTCACCATCAAACCAATTTGACGCCCCGGGACAATTTCGTCCGGCATTGTCCGGTGTGCGACGATGTTGGGGATGCGACATAGGCGGATTGCCGTGTATTTAAACCGCTTTTCCTTTGGCACGCATATTGCGCCCTATCGGTAAACCTCGTCATGGGCCGGCGGCAATCGCTCGGAGATTGTCGAAATAGCACAATGATTTCTGCCGGGGTGACATCCGGCCCGACTAGAGCAGGACCTTTCAGATGATGCAGAAAAGCAAGCGGCCATACTCGCGGGGAAATAGTCGCGTCAGGGCTGCATGGACGCTCTTTCCTGGTTGTTTCGGCGGCGGACGCCAACTCTTCAATCGGCACCCGAACCAGTGCCTGGATGTCCAAGGAGCGCCCCTGTTGCGCGTGCCTGGCTGCACCCGCGTGCTGGCTCTCCTCCAAGGCGACGCTTCGGCGCTGCTGCAGACCGGCGACGAGAACCCAACTTCAAAATTAGCATTCCGAAAACCGAAAGAAGTGAACAGGTATGTCCAGGATCGGCGCTTTGACGCGCGCCGCATGGCGATCGGCAACTCAGACGCTGGCCAAGGGTTCGAAAAGTTTACACCCGACGCTAGCGCCGGCCGATTTCAAGCGCGCACTTACGATCAACGATCGATATGGCGGGCTCACTGTCAATGTCCCCAAAATGCCTTTCTGGCTGACCGGGGGTGAAGCCTTCGTCTACCGCCGGACTAGCCACGGCGAGCAGCAGTTCATGCAGGTCGATGCTGCCACGGGTTTCAAGCGGCCCGCTTTCGATCAGGCGCGTCTGGCGGCAGCGCTAAACAAGGTGAGCCATGAGAGCTATCAAGCCGGCAATCTTCCGTTCGACCGTTTCGAACTGAGTGAGGATGGTCGCAGGCTCGACTTCCAGATTGAAGACACCCGGTGGAGCTGCGACCTTGCAAGCTATGACTGTACCAGCACCACATTCGATGCAAGGAAAGGGGACCGTAGGGAGCTCAGCCACCGCTACACGCCGCCAGCGGAGAACAACCCCGACAAGAGCAACGCGTCGCCCGACGGCAAATGGATCGCCTATATCAAGAACTGCAACGTTTTCCTGCGCAGCGAGGACGGATTGCAGGATGTTCCTCTGAGCCGGGACGGAGCCGAAGGCAATTGCTACGTCTTTTCGACGCTGAGCTGGTCGCCGGACTCGCGCCACCTCGCCGCTTACCTTGTTCGCCCCGGCTATAGGCGAGAGGTCCGCTACCTCAATTCTTCGACGGACCAGTTGGAGCGGGAATATTCAACAAAATTCTATCCCAGGCCGGGCGATGTCCTTCCGCTGCCCCAGCCAGTCCTGTTCGACATTGCCGGCCGGCGCCAGATCGTGATTGACGGTGCCCTCTTCTCGAACGTCTTCGAACTTTCCCCTCTCCGGTGGTGGGCGGACAGCCGCGGCTTCACTTTCGAATATAACCAGCGCGGGCATCAGCTTTATCGCCTGGTCGAGGTAGACGCCGCCTCGGGCCGCGGGCGCTCCCTGATCGATGAGACCAGCGAGACATTCGTTGATTATTTGCCGCTGGGGCATGGCCAGGAGGATGCCGGAAAAATCTTCCGTTACGATGTCGATGACGGGAAGGAGATCATCTGGGCATCAGAGCGCGACGGGTATGAGCATTTGTATCTTTTCAACGGCCGGACAGGCGCGCTCGAAAACCAGATCACGCGAGGTGAGTGGGTCGTCCGGAGGGTCAACCATGTCGATCCGGTCAAGCGTCAGATCTGGTTCGAGGCGAGCGGGATGAACTCGCAGGAGGACCCCTATTGGGTCCATGCTTACCGCATCGGCTTTGACGGCAAGGGACTGACTGCACTGACGCCCGAACCGGCCAACCACCATATCGAGTTCTCGCCTGACAGGCGCTATTATGTCGATCTCTGGTCACGCATCGATCTGCCCCCGCGCATGGCACTCTACCGCGCCAGCGACAATGCCAAGCTCCAGCAGATCGAGACGGCCGACATTTCTGAGCTCGTCGCCGCAGGCTGGCAGCCGCCGCTCAGTTTCCATTCCAAGGGGCGCGACGGCAAAACTGACATCTGGGGCGTGCTCCACCTGCCAGCCAACTTCGACCCGACGAAGAAATACCCGGTTGTGGAGAATATCTATGCTGGACCCCACGGCTCCTTCGTCCCAAAATCCTTCTCGCGGTGGACAGAGCCGCTCACGCAGCTGGGCTTCGTCGTTGCTCAGATCGACGGCATGGGCACCAACAACCGCTCCCGCGCCTTCCATGATGTTGCTTGGAAGAATCTGAAGGACGCAGGATTTCCCGATCGCATTCTGTGGCACAAGGCGGCGGCCGCGCAATATCCATGGTACGACATATCCAACGTCGGCATTTTTGGCGCATCCGCCGGCGGCCAGAGTGCAGTCAGCGCGCTGCTCTTTCACCCCGATTTCTACAAGGTCGCCGTCGCCAAAAACGGCTGCTTCGACAACAGGATAGACAAGACCTGGTGGAACGAACTTTGGATGGGGTGGCCGGTCGGCATTGAATATTCGCAATCCTCCGCCGTTGACAATGCTCACAGGCTGCAGGGCAAGCTGATGATCGCGGTCGGCGAAATGGATGATAATGTCGATCCGTTTTGCTCGTTCCAGCTTGCCGATCGACTCATCAAGGCAGGAAAAGATTTTGACATGGTCTACGTTCCTGGTGCCAATCACCATACTCTAGGCACCTACACCGAGCGCAAACTCCTAGACTTCTTCGTTCGCAACATTCTCGGTCAGACCCCGCCCGACTGGAACACCAAACCGATCGAGCTGGAATAGCTTGTGGCTCTTGCAATTGTTAGCTCGCCTTATCAGCTGTAATCAGGGCGAGGCGCGAGCAAATCTGCACCGAAGGACGATCGTGGAGTCTAGGACTTGCGCTGCGTATTGAGGATCGGCTCGCCGCGACGTTGGTCTGAGCAAACTGCTTGATAGGCACGCCTGCAGACCGCGTGTGTGCGATTGCAAGATCCCCTATCAGCCTGGTGTGAAGCGTTCAGGGGAAAAGCCGCACCCAACGCCGCTTCCGCTCGCCGTAACGCTACGGCGGTGCGGCCCACCGATCCGCTCGACGAGCATTGGAACACATAGGTCCCCGAACGGACGATTGCCTTGGCAATAGAAGACCCTCGTCGGTCATCGCCGCTGTGGGTGGCAGCCCGTCGGTCTGGAGCTGCCACGATTCTCATCCTCGCGTCACATATGAGCTGAAGCTTTCCGGATCGGGTATCCAATCGGCATCCAGTTGCTCGGCGATATGGTTGAATTCTGCCCTCAGGACAAGAGTGAGTAGAGCAGCCCCGCTACGAAAATCCCATCCTGGTTCGTTTGACGCATCGACTATTCAGATTGATTGGCGTGATACCCGGCGCGGCCGCAACACGCGAGGCCGTCAACCGCTGAGCAGAAAACCAGCCTTCGCCTTCCGCGGCGGCGGACCTCGTCAGCCTCTCGAAAGCTTGCCTGAGTAGGTTGCTCATGTGATCTGTGGAAGTGAGGATAGCGTGCACCCGTACAAACTAGACATTCATCGTGGCAGCTTGGCTGCAGGTGCAGCACGCCGTACCGCACGAGCAAGCGGACAGGCCGGCCAAGCCGGTTTTGAGCAGCACTTGGGCGAACTGCAGGCGGCGGACGAGTTGATGGGTGCGCTAGGCGAGGAGGTCCTCGTCAATGGCTCGCATGGTAAAGGTGAGTTGAGACCAACGAAGAGGCAGAGGATCCAAAGCAATCTGCAGCATGCTGTCACTGAGCGGCAACCAGGTGAGGTTGGCAACTCAGGCGCTCGCGTGATGATGCAACTCCCCACCGATCAGGTGGGTACATCGGAACGGGAGGCGCAACTTGTGATGCAGGGGGACGAGCACGAATACACCCCAGCACCGCATCTCGACGGGTCGATGCCCTCGACAGTGCAGCCGGATCGTCCAATTGTGGTCCCCGACGGTGCCGACAAGCGTCCTGTTTATTCCAACGATGCCACCGCCATCGAAGGGCTGAAGTCAGCACTCCTTGCGGGTAAAGCCAGGCCGGACACGGTCACTCGCAGCACAAATTCTCTTTTCGGCTTTAGTCGTTGGCTCTTTCAAAACAACAAGCCAGGGCTTGCTGCTCGGCTTTACCATCCGTCGCTGAGCCAGGATCTCGAGGAGTACGAGAGTAGGGGTGGTTCCTCCACCGTGGCTGGCGCACTGCGTCAATTGATGAAGTCGATGGGCGGAGCCGGCCCGATTGTGGGTCGCGCTGTCCTGAACCCCCATCCTGACGACGCCGCGCTCACCAGACATTTCAGATCCGCGAGCGGCTACGCAACTGCTCTTAACCATTTCAGTCATTACCTACGTCAAAATGACAAGCTCGGAATTGCGGGTCGCATTTACGATAAATCGCTGGATAAAGATGTTGAGAGCTACAAGGCCGCCTCCTCTAATGGTGGAGCTCCGATCGAATCTGCGCTGGTTTATCTCCGCAAGAACCCGCCGCGCGTTATACTCGGGAATCATCTGGAAAACGCGGTCAGCATGGAGGCTCGTCCCCGTGGCGACGCTGCTCAGCATACCGCACCACAGCAGGGATTCGATTGGCCAGAGGAGCTCCTGCCGGTAGGTTATAAGGAGGGCACCGATCTACCATTGTCTCTCGCCCCAACCGCGCACCAACACCAAGCGCCCGACTTTGGAGAGGCCGTCCCTCACTTGAACTGGCGCCACGGCGACCAGGGCGCCCCGGAGGAGCTGGTAGCTGCACGGGACAGGAGCAGCCCGCTGCCAAGCGAGGCGGTGCCACATAAATCTGGACGGGGACTCGCTACGCAGCCCAGATTGTGGGCGGAGAAATCCGCCTCGCCAGAGCTCTTTCGACGGCGGGCGGAGCAGGCTCTGCCGGCGTCCGCCAGAGGTGTGGAGACATCCTCCGCGGTTGATGAAGCCGCGCAGGCCGCTCGCCAAGCTTTGGCTTGGTTGCAGCAGGAGATGGAGGGGATCGAACCGATGCAGGATCCTCATGAGGTGGCTACACCGGAATGTGAGGCGCAGCTCGTCAGGCAGAGGGATGAGCACGAATCCACCCCAGCACCGCATCCCGGAGGTGGTGGGTCGATGCCCTCGACAGTGCAGCCGGATCGTCCAATTGTAGTCCCCGACGGTGCCGACAAGCGTCCTGTCTATTCCAACGATGCGACCGCTATCGAAGGGCTGAGGGCAGCATTCCACGCGGGTAAGGCCAAAGCGAACACGGTCACTTACAATGTAAATTCTCTTTTCGGCTTTAGTCGGTGGCTCCTTCAAAACAACAAGCCAGGGTTTGCTGCTCGGCTTTACCATTCGTCGCTGGATCAGGATCTCAAGGAGTACGAGAGTACGGGTGGTTCCTCCACCGTGGCTGGCGCACTGCGTTACCTCAAGAAGTCGACAGGCGGAGCCCCGATTATGGCTCGCCCTGTCGTGATCCCCTATCCTGACGATGCCGAGCTCATTAGAAATTACAGAGCCGCTTCGACCAAGGAGTACCTGGCAGCGCCTGCGACCGGACGGAATCCAGATACCGTGGGCGGCTATACAAATTTTCTTAGACATTTTAGTCAGTACCTGCGTCAAAATAACAAGCTTGGGATTGCGGCTCGGATTCACGACAAATCGCTGGATAAAGATGTTGAGAGCTTCAAGGCTGTCTCCTATGGTAATAGGCTAAGTATCAGTTCTGCATTGGCTCACCTCCGGGATATCCTGCCGCGCATTGTGCTCGGGCGCGAAACTGTCCTTTCTGCTCATCCGGCAGACGCAGTCACCAGGCGCGTTGGGGCCGCTGCTGAAGCTGGGCCAGCGGCACCGGCAAGAGCTCCCCAACCCGCCTCGCCAGCAACCGCTAGGCTGCCAGGCACCTACCGCGGCCTTCCACTGGTTGATGTGACCACACTGACTACCAGTTCCTCTGGGGCTCAGATCGGGGCGCTCGATCCGACAGCCCCGTCCAACGTTGCAACGGGGCGGGTGCTCGGCGCCGCCGAATGGCTGAGCGACGCCCATATCCAGAGAGATTACAATTTGCTGGAGGGGCAACTGCAGGGGATCAATCCGGCGCTCGCTGCCCGGACTCGGCTGGTGGATCCTTCCGTATCCCATCTACTGCGACACACGTCGCCGCAAGACGCTCGAGGCATATTGCAGTCCATCTATAATCAAAACAACGCCACAGCCGACTTCCTGTTCTTGCCAGTGAATAATGGCACGGCTACTAGCCCCGGCACCCATTGGTCGCTGCTGCTCGTTGATCGCCGCGACCCGGAAAGGCGGTTCGCCTATCACTACGACTCCCTCCAGCGAGAGGGATATAACGACGTGCCTGCAAAACAGCTCGCAGGACTGCTGAATGCCACCTTGGCGCCAGCCCCCATGGCC
This sequence comes from Mesorhizobium sp. M7A.F.Ca.US.005.03.2.1, assembly GCF_003997795.1. Taxonomy (NCBI): domain Bacteria; kingdom Pseudomonadati; phylum Pseudomonadota; class Alphaproteobacteria; order Hyphomicrobiales; family Phyllobacteriaceae; genus Mesorhizobium; species Mesorhizobium sp. M7A.F.Ca.US.005.03.2.1. Next base: position 7,187 of record NZ_RZRP01000251.1, read on the forward strand.
AGACAGACGAACCATTATGATTGCGGCGTATTTGTCCTGGAGGGCACGTGGGCGCTGGTTGAACGATTGGTGAAAGGGCAGCGGCCAGACCACGAGCCGCTGCCCCTCGACAACCTCGTTGCCGATCGGCAGGCGCTGCAAGACCGGCTAAGGAGGCGCTTGCCGCACGAGGAAGAGCCGCGGCAGCTGCTGGAGGATGAACCCGCCTCCCCACCGATGATGGCATTCGAGCCAGGGGAACTGCGGCAACTGTTGGAAGACGAGCCTGCCTCCCCACCAATG
>NZ_RZRP01000252.1:0-7450 GCF_003997795.1 Mesorhizobium sp. M7A.F.Ca.US.005.03.2.1
GTTGATGTGAGCGTCGATCTCGTGGAACTCGACGCCGGCGGGAATGACCTTGCGCATTTCGTCAGTGAAGGCGGCCAGGGCTTCCGGCTCATAGAGCGGCTCGCCCTCCACGTCCCATTCCTGGATGCCCTGGGACGGCAGGATGAAGGCGGAGCGGCCTCTGGCGGCACCGAGCTTGGCGGCGATGGTCCTGGCGACCTGGCGGCGATCGTCGGCATCGACGGTGATCGAAGCGATCAGCCTGTTATGGGCATGAAACGGTCGCGTCGAGAATTTAGCCGGCAAATCCTGCCAGGTCGGCAGATCGACCATGTCGACCGCGCCGGGTGCTGCGATCTGCGGAACGCCGCGGGCGCCGGCATTCTCCAGCCGGTCGGTGCCGGAACTGACGACGGATCCCGCGAGATGATTGGTGATTTCCTGCAGGCTGAAATCGAACACCGCGCAAAAATGGTCTTGGCCGGCAATCGATTCGAAGGCACGGCCGCCCATCCCGGTGGTGTGGAAGACGGCAACGTCATAGCCGCGCTGTTCCAGCGCCGGCTTCAGCGTCTTCATGTAGCGCAGGCAGCTGCTGCCGAGCGAGGTCATGCCGATGGTCGGGCCTGTTGCCCGCGCCGACACGCGCGACGCCAGCACGATTTTCGCCGCGCCGACGACCGCACCACAGGCCTGTGACAGGACCAGCCTGCAGATCGAGTTGAGGCCGTACAGCCCGCCCGCCCAGAGGATCATCATCAGGTCGGGCGCGACGCGCTCGGGTGGGATGAGGTGCGAATAGGCGATGGTCGAGACGACGAATTTCGGCACGCCGAGCGGCAGGCAAAGCGCCACGTCGAGCGCCAGATCGGTTCCCATCGAACCGCCGATGGCGATGAAGGCGTCGATCTCGCCGTTTTGATGGAGCTTGCGCACCAGTTGCACGGCGCCGCCGGCCATCAGCGTCATGGCGGTGTTCTCGTCACCACTCGAAACGATCTCGGCGATCGTCACATCCACCGCCCGCGCCACGGCGTGCTTATCGTGGTCCGGGCTGTAGGGCGGGTCGCCGAGCACGCTGACATCCATCATCACGGCGCTGCCGCCCGACTGCTCGATGCACTGTTTCATGAACAACAGCTCTTCGGCCTTTGTGTCGCCCGTGCCGATGACCAGGATGCGGGGCGCTGTCTCCGAGGGCATCAGGCCTGCCTCCTCAGGGTTTGCAGGTTCTCGCCGTTGAGGCGCATCGAAATCTCCCGTGCCGCTTCCATCACCGCAAGTCCCCGTTCCGCGATCGCGGCTGCCGTCGTTCTGGCCTTTGGCGCGGCCACCGCGATGGTGCCGAGCGCAAAGCCATCCGCCCCGCGGATTGCCGCCGCGACGCTGATCACACCTTCCTCATAGCCCTGGTCGCAGATCGAATAGCCGCGCTCGCGCGCCTCGCCCATGGATCTTGAGATGGCGGCCGGCTCGATCAGCGTATGGGCCGTGAAGGCATCGAGCGAACCCGTCAGGCACGCCTTGACGGTCTCGTCGCGGGCGAAGGCCAGATAGGCGATGCCCGACGCGGTCGAATGCAAAGGCAGCAACTGACCGATGTCGATGTTGACCCGGTTTGCCCATGCTGGATGCTCGACGTTGACGGTGACCAGCCTGTCGACGCCGAATTCCGACAAATGCACGGTCTCGGCCGTCGATGCGGCCAGGTCCCGCACCAGCGGAACGGCCGTCTGCAGGAAGGGAAAGCGCGCCTCGCGGATGCGCGCCAGCCGCGACAGGCCGGCGCCGAGGCGATAGTGCCGCGTACCCGCATCCTGCTCGACGAAACCACGGCCGGCCAGCGCTACCAGCAGCCGCCTTGTCGTCGCCTTGTCGAAGCCCGAGCGGCGCGCCAGATCGGACAGGCCGAGCTCGGGCTCGTCGACGTTGAACAGCTCCAGAAGCGAGATCGCTTTTCCGACCGTACTCAAATTTGCCTCCCGGTTCGGGACAATCATTTAACGTGTGAATTAACTTGACAGGCATCAGCATTGTTTGCAAGTCTATATTCAAAATAACGGTTCAAATAATGAACCAACCACCAGAGTGCATGGGACAGGCCATTCGGCCGGCGAACTCAAGGGTTTGCAAACAGGAGGGATCAATGACAGCAGTCTCGGAACAGGCGCCGGCCAACAGGCTGCGCAAGAACAGTCTTGGCGTCGGCGCCATCACCTTCATGGTGATTTCTGCGGCCGCCCCACTCACGGCAGTCGCCGGCGGCACGCCGCTTGGCATGCTGATGGGCAATGGCGCCGGCTTTGCCGGCACCTATCTCATCGTGACCGTGCTGCTGCTTTTGTTCGCGGTCGGCTATGTCGCCATGTCACGCCATGTCGGCAATGCCGGCGCCTTCTATGCCTATGCCGCACGCGGCCTCGGCAGCATGGCCGGCGGCGCCACGGCGCTGATCGCCATCCTGTCCTACAACGCCATGCAGATCGGCGTCATGGGCCTGCTGGGCGCCGCAACCGCCGGCCTATTCGCCGGCTGGGGCATCAACCTGCCCTGGTGGGTGTGGAGCTTCATCGCCATCGCGCTGGTCGCCGTGCTCGGCTATCGGCAGGTCGACCTCTCCGCCAAGATCCTGACGGTGCTGGTGCTGTGCGAATATCTTGTGGTGCTGATCCTCGATATCGCCATCCTCAAGACCGGCGGCGATAGCGGCCTGTCGGCGGCGCCATTCAGCTGGAGCCAGATCGTCAGCGGCTCGCCGGCCATCGCCATCCTGTTCTGCTTCGCCGCCTTCATCGGTTTCGAGGCGACGACGATCTATGCCGAGGAAGCCCGCGACCCAAAGGTCACCATTCCGCGCGCCACCTATTTCTCGGTCGTGCTGATCGGCGTCTTCTACATGCTCACGGCATGGCTGATGGCGGTCGGCGCCGGTGTCGACAAATTGCTGCCGACGCTGCAGGGATTGCAGGATCCGACGACCTTCCTGTTCGGCCTGTCCGACCGCTACGCCGGCACGATGCTTTCGCAGGCGATGAGCATCCTGTTCGTGTCGAGCCTGTTTGCCGGCGTGCTGGCGTTCCACAATGCGGTTGCGCGCTACATCTACGTCTCGGGCCGCGAGAAGCTGTTGCCGCAGACGATCGGCGTGACGCATCCGGTGCACCAGAGCCCACATGTCGCTTCCGTCATCCAGAGCGTGCTCGCCGCGGTCGTTGTCGGCCTGTTCGCCGTGCTCGGCCTCGATCCGGTGCTGGCGCTGTTTTCGTGGCTGACCAATGTCGCGACGCTCGGTGTCATCGTGATGATGGCGGTGGCATCGCTTGCCGTGGTGATGTTCTTCCGCGCCAACCCGGCGGCCCACGAGAATGCGCTGAAGACCACCATCCTGCCCGGGCTGACCTTCATCGCCTTCGTCATCATCATCTATTTGATCGTCATCAATTTCGGCAGCCTGTCGGGAGCCGGCGGTTTCCTTGGCGTGTTCCTGCCGGGGCTGGTGCTGATCGCCGCGATCGTCGGCCTGCTGCTGGCCAGCGCGCTGAAGAGCCGCGATCCGGTCGCGTTCAAAAACCTCGGCCAGCCGCTGAAAGATTGAGAAAAGCAAAGGGGCGGCATGCCACGCCGCCCCTTACACCACAAGGGGAGTGGCGGATTTTAGCTTTGCCGAAAATCTCACCGTCGAGGCATTGGAAGCCGATCCCTACCCGATCTATGCAGAGCTCAGGCGCAGTGCGCCGGTCGCTTTCGTGCCGGCGGTCAATCTTTGGTTCGTCACCCGCTGGAAGGATGTCGAGAGCGTCGCCAAGTCGCCCGAGATCTTCTCCGCCGTCGTCGGCTCGTCACCAGTTGAGCGTTCCTTCGGCAAGCCGACCATCCTGACCACCGATGGCGAGACGCACAAGCAACTGCGCCAAGGCGTCGACCCGAAATACCGGCCGCGCACCGTCGCCGCCTATGCCGGCGACCTCGTGCGGTCGATTGCCGAACCTTTTCTGGACCGGATCGCCAACCAGGGCTCCGCCGAGCTGATGGCCGATTATTTCGAGCCGGTGTCGACGCTCAGCCTGGCGCGCTCGCTCGGCCTTGCCGGCATCGATATGCCGACGCTGCGCCGCTGGTTCTACGGCCTTGCCCAGGGCGCCATCAATTTCGAGAACGATCCGAAACGGCAGGAGATCGCCGACGCAATCAGTGCCGAGGTCGGCGACGCCATCCTGCCGACGCTGGAAAGACTTGCGCGCCAGCCAGATGACTCGGCGCTGTCGCATATGCTGCATGACGGCATGCCGGAGGGCACGACGCGGCCGATCGACTTTCTGATGCCGAGCATCAAGGTCATCCTGCTTGGCGGCATGCAGGAGCCCGGACATGGCGCCGGCTCGATCCTCGCCGGCCTGCTGGCTCGTCCCGAGCAATTGCGGCAGGCGCTCGCCGATCCCGAGACTTTCGTGCCGAAGGCGGTCGACGAGGGCCTGCGCTGGGTGGCGCCGATCGGCACGCAGACGCGGCAGACGACGCGGGCAGTCGAGCTTGGCGGCGTGACGATCCCGGCCGGCGCTGCCGTCGCCGCCCTCGTCGCTTCGGCAAGCCGCGACGAGAGCCGCTTTGCCGATCCCGACCGCTTCGACATCAACCGCAACGAAGGCAACCATGCCGCCTTCGGCTTCGGCCATCATTTCTGTTCGGGCCGGTTCTTCGCACGCGAGCAGATGTGCCTTGCGGTGCGGCTGTTGCTCCAACGCTTCCCCGATCTCAGCCTTGTGCCGAGCAGGGAACCGGTGTTTCGCGGCTGGGAATTCCGCGCGCCAACCACATTGCATGTTTCCCTAGGAGTCCGTCACCAATGATCAGTCAGAATGCCATCGAAACGCTGCGCAAGACGGAGATCGGCGCGCAGGGCCTGTTCATCGATGGCGTGCAGGTCGAGGCAACAAGCGGCGCAAGCCTGCCGGTGACGTCGCCGATCGACGGCCGACCTTTCGCCAGCATCGCCGACGGCAACGCCGCCGATATCGACCGCGCCGTGAAGTCGGCGCGCAAGGCGTTCGAGAAGGACGAGGGGTCGCGCGACACACCAGCCTTGAGAAAGAAGGTGCTGACGAAATTCGCCGAGCTGGTCGAGAAACACGCCGATGAGCTCGCCGTGCTCGGTGTGCGCGACAACGGCACCGAGATCGGCATGGCCTACAAGGCAGAACCGCTGTCGGCGGCAGGCACCATCCGCTACTATGCCGAGGCCATCGACAAGGTCTATGGCGAGATAGCGCCGACGGCCGAGAATGTGCTCGGACTGATCCACAAGGAGCCGCTCGGCGTCGTCGGCGTCATCGTGCCGTGGAATTTCCCGCTGATGATCGGTGCCTGGAAGATCGCGCCTGCACTTGCCGCCGGCAATTGCGTGGTGGTGAAGCCGCCGGAGATCGCCTCGCTGACGCTGCTGCGGCTGGCCGAACTGGCAAGCGAGGCCGGCTTGCCCGCCGGTGTGCTCAACGTCGTCACCGGGCTTGGCGCGGTCACCGGCGAGGCGCTCGGTCTGCATATGGATGTCGACGCCATCGCCTTCACCGGTTCCGGCCCGGTCGGCAGGCGGCTGCTCGAATATTCCGCTCGCTCCAATCTGAAGCGCGTCTTCCTCGAACTCGGCGGCAAGTCGCCGAACATCGTCTTTGCCGATGCCCCCGACCTGAAACAGGCGGCGGTCGTCTCGGCCAACGGCATTTTTCGCAATTCCGGCCAGGTCTGCGTCGCCGGCTCGCGCCTGCTCGTCCAGGCGTCGGTCTATGACCGCTTCATGGATGAGCTTCTCCAGGCAACGATGCGGCTGAAAGTCGGCGATCCGCTCGATCTCGCCAACGATGTCGGTGCGGTGTCGAGCGCCGAACAGCTGGACAAGAACCTCGGTTTCGTCGCCAGGGCCACGGAAGAAGGTGCCCGTCTCGTCACCGGCGGCCAGCGGATGCTGACCGAGACCGGTGGCAGCTACATGGCGCCAACGATCTTCGAGAATGTCATGCAGGACATGCAGTTGGCGCGTGAGGAGGTGTTCGGGCCGGTGCTCGGCGTCATGCGCTTCGAGACCGAGGAGGAGGCGGTTCGGCTTGCCAATTCGACCGTCTACGGGCTTGCCTCCGCGGTGTGGACCGCCAATCTCTCCACCGCGCATCGCATGGTGCGCGCCATCAATGCCGGCGTCGTCCACGTCAACACCTATGGCGGCGCCGACATCACCGTGCCGCTCGGCGGCGTCAAGCAGTCCGGCTTCGGCCGCGACAAGTCGCTGCACGCGCTGGAGAAATATTTGGAACTGAAGACGGCCTGGATCGCGCTTTGACGGCACGCTGAGCTCTCTGAGAATCTGACGACCTCCAGACGCGCGCAAGATCGCGCCGCGATCCGCTGCGGCCGGTCAAGCGGCGGCTTTTGCTCACGCTCTTGAAAATTTTGAGAGAATATTCCCGGCTTTGGCGAGAATGGCGAAACGCGTTCTTTGATAAACTTGATAGAATTTCTGAGGATGCGACCAAGGCTAGGCAATCCGCCTCGCTGCCATGACTTCACAACCGCAGAGATCAATCATGACTGACTTCAAGAACACTTTGCCATCTTCCCCCGGGTCAACCGTCAACCGGCGCAGTGGCCTTGCTCTGCTGTTCGCCTCGGTCGTCGCGATCGGCAGCCTGATTGCACCGCATGCGTCGTTTGCCGAGGACAAGAAGGCGATCAAGGTCGGCATCATCAGCGGCGAGGACGAGGACGTCTGGCGCGTCGTCGTCGCGCAAGCCGCCGAAAAGGGCCTTGCCATCGAGACGGTGGTATTCAACGACTACACCCAGCCCAACGAAGCGCTGGAGCGCGGCGAGATCGACGCCAACGCCTTCCAGCACCAGCCCTATCTCGACAACCAGATCAAGACTCAAGGCTACCACATCGTCCGTGTCGGCTATACCGGCGTCTGGCCGATCGGCCTCTACTCTAAGAAATACACGAAGGTTGCCGACCTGCCCGAGGGCGCGGTCATCGGCGTGCCGAACGACCCTTCCAACGAAGGCCGGGCGCTGCGCGTGCTGCAGAACGAGGGCGTGATCAAGCTCAGGGATGGCACCGGCATTCTGGCCACCACCGCCGACATCGCCGAGAACGCGAAGAAGGTGGTGATCAAGGAACTTGACGCCGGTATCGTCGGCCGCTCGGTCGAGGATCTCGATGCGGCCGTAGTCAATACCGACTGGGCGCTGAAAAGCGGCCTGTCGCCGGAAAACCGCATCGCGCAGGAGCCTATCGCCGACAATCCCTACCGCAACTTCATCGCGGTGAAGACCGGTAACGAGAACGAGGCCTGGGTGAAGACGCTGGTGGCTTCCTATCAGAACGAGGCGGTGAAGGCCGAGTTCGACAAGGTCTACAAGGGCACCGGCCTCAGCGCCTATTGATCCGGTCCTCGGCCGGAAGCCCGGTTCGAGAGCAACAGCGG
>NZ_RZRP01000253.1:0-7446 GCF_003997795.1 Mesorhizobium sp. M7A.F.Ca.US.005.03.2.1
GCGATCGTGCTGCCGAACGGGCCCGAGATGGCCACCGCCTTCGTCGCCGTGGCGGCCGCCGCCTCGACGACGCCGCTCAACCCCGCCTACCGGGCCGACGAGCTCGATTTCTACCTGACCGACATCGGCGCCAAGGCGATCCTTGTCGCGGAGGGTGAGACCGGCCCCGCGGTGACGGTGGCCGAGCGCCTCGGCATCGGCGTGCTGCGGCTTGTCGTGCAGCCCGGCACACCCGCCGGCAGTTTTGCTATCGAGGGCGCGGCGATCGGACCGAAGGCCCCGCCCGACATGGCGCAAGACAGCGACATTGCGCTGCTGCTGCATACCTCCGGCACGACATCGCGTCCAAAACTGGTGCCGCTCAGCCATGCCAACATCGCGGCCTCGGCAGCTCATATCGGCGGCACCCTTGGCCTGACGGCCGATGACCGTTGCCTCAATATCATGCCGCTGTTCCACATTCACGGCCTGATCGCGGCCGTGCTGTCGTCGCTGGCTGCCGGCGGCAGCATCTACTGCACGCCGGGTTTCAACGCGCTGCGCTTCTTCCAGTGGCTGAGCGAGGCGCAGCCGAGCTGGTACACGGCGGTGCCGACCATGCATCAGGCGATCCTGGCCCGCGCGGCACGCAACACCGAGGCGCTGGCGGCGGCGCGCCTGCGCTTCATCCGCTCGTCCTCGGCGTCGCTGCCGGCGCAGGTCATGACCGAGCTGGAAGCGACCTTCGGCTGCCCAGTGATCGAATCCTACGGGATGACCGAGGCGGCTCACCAGATGGCCTCGAACCGGCTGCCGCCGGGCCAGCGCAAGCCCGGCAGCGTTGGTGCCTCCGCCGGGCCGGAGGTGGCTGTGATGGCGCCCGACGGGCGGCTGCTCGATGCAGGCGAGACCGGCGAGATCGTCATCCGCGGGCCCAATGTCACGACGGGCTACGAAAAGAACCCGGATGCCAACGCCACGGCTTTCGCGCATGGCTGGTTCCACACCGGCGACCAGGGCGTGCTGGACGGGGATGGCTATCTCAGGGTCACCGGTCGGCTCAAGGAGATCATCAATCGCGGCGGCGAAAAGATCTCGCCACTCGAGGTCGACGATGTGCTGATGGACCATCCGGCGGTGGCGCAGGTCGTCACCTTCGCCATGCCGCATGACAAGCTTGGCGAGGAGGTGGCGGCGGCGGTTGTGCTGCGCGAAGGCATCAGCGCCACTGAGGGCGACATCCGCACCTATGCCGCGACGCGGCTTGCCGACTTCAAAGTGCCGCGCAAGATCCTGATCCTGGACGAGATCCCCAAGGGCGCGACCGGCAAATTGCAGCGCATCGGCCTTGCCGCCAAACTCGGGCTTTGACGATGAAGATCACCATCTTCGGCGCCGGTGCGATCGGCGGCTATCTCGCTGCCAAGCTTGCCGCCGCCGGCCGCACCGATCTCTCGATCGTCGCGCGCGGCGCCCATCTGGAAGCGATCAAGGCAGATGGCCTGCGCCTGATCGAGGATGGCCAGGAGACGTCCGTCCCCGTCCGGGCCGCCGCCAAGGCCGAGGAACTTGGCGTGCAGGATTATGTCGTGCTGGCGCTGAAGGCCCATTCCCTCACCCCGGCGCTCGACCAGATCGCACCGCTGCTTGGGGACCACACATCAGTCGTCACCATGCAGAACGGCGTGCCGTGGTGGTATTTCCACGGCGTCGGCGGGCCACTCGAAGGCACCAGGCTGAACGCGGTCGATCCCGGCGGCGCGATCTGGCAGCGGATTGGACCGGACCGCGTCATCGGCTCGGTCGTCTATCCCGCGGTCGAGGTAGATGCGCCGGGGCTCATCCGCCATGTCGAGGGCAAACGCTTCTCGCTCGGCGAACCCTCGGGCGAGCGCAGCGAACGGGTCACGCTTCTGGCCGAGGAGATGGTCAAGGGCGGCTTGCAGGCGCCGGTGCGCGAAGACATCCGCAGCGAGATCTGGGTAAAACTGTGGGGCAATCTCTCCTTCAACCCGATCTCGGCGCTGACCGGCAGCACGCTTGCCGCGATCGTTGCCGACGAGGGCACCCGCACGCTCGCCCGCACCATGATGCTGGAGGCGCAGGCGATCGGCGAAAGCCTCGGCGTGCGTTTTCCCATCGCGGTCGACCGGCGCATCAAGGGCGCCGGCGATGTCGGCGAGCACAAGACCTCGATGCTGCAGGACCTGGAGCGTGGCCGGCCGATGGAGATCGACGCGCTGGTGAGCGCGGTACAGGAACTTGGCAGGCTAACGGACAAGCCGACCCCGACCATCGATGCCGTGCTGGCGCTGGTGCGGCGGCTGGCGGTGGAACGCGGGTGTTATGGATAATGGGCTCGGGGTTGATCAGCACCGTGGCGAGGGCGCGACGATCCAGGCCTTGAAGCGCCTTGGCCTCATCTCCCAGCTTGACCAGGGTTAGCAGCATGCTGAACGCCATTCACCACGTCGCGCTCATCTGCACCGACTACGACCGGTCGCGACGGTTCTACGTCGAACTCCTCGGCCTCGATCTGATCCGGGAGGTTTATCGGGAGGAGCGGCAGTCATGGAAGGCGGATCTGCGGATCGGGTCGGCCCAAATGGAATTGTTCTCCTTCCCTGCACCGGCGATGCGGCCGTCCCACCCAGAGGCTACAGGCCTGAGACATCTGGCATTCGCGGTGGCTCATCTTGATCCCGTGATTATCCGCCTGGAAGCCGCAGGCGTTGCCGTCGAGCCAATCCGGATCGATCCATACACAGACCAACGGTTTACCTTTTTCAGGGACCCGGATGGATTGCCGCTGGAACTCTACGAAGCCCCATAAGGACGGTTCGATTTCACGATGGGCGCTTTGTACTGACGGTCTCGGTATCGGCGGACCGCGAATCTGTGCTAAGCGCCGCCCAACCAACCAAAGGACGACACCAATGAGCGAACTGACCGTGGCCGAGGCGACCGAGAGCATCTATGCCTCGCTCCGGGCGGACAATGCCGACATCGACACACATATCGCGGCGCTTAAGGCGGCGCTGACGCGAGAGGGGATCAAACAGGCGGTGTTCGATCCGACCAAGCTGGCGCAGAACAACCGCTCGGGCCGCAAGTTGATGCAGGCTTATTTTCGGCAACGCGGCGTGAGCGTGACGTTTTCGGACCAATAGAACCGCGCACGGGCGATCTCAACCGCGCCGTTTCTCGATTCGGTCCGTCGCCATCTGGACGTCGGGACTGCGCTGTATGTTTGCCGCAACGATGTTGATTGCGGCTACCCAAAGCATACATCTGAATGCGGTCGCGTGTTGCGCTTTAAGCGGACATCGGGTCCGCAGTGTGGCCGGGCAACTTGCCCCGACACCGTAGTCTCACCGCCCGAAACTTCCGAGCGTGGCCAGCTGCTTATTGTCCCGTGTCTTGTCGGAATCTTCGATCGCCTCAACCGACTGGATGTATTTGGCAATATACTCCGGTGACAGTCCGTGTTCTCTGCCACCTGCAAGGACAAAGTCCTTATACCAGCTATAAGGTTTGAGGCTGTCGTCGATGTAGTCGGAAGTGGCGAGATATGTAAGGACCTTTCGCCTACGACCTTTGTCATTAATGACCGTGACCGTCGCGTGCTCGTAGCCAATTCCGACGCCTTCGGCCTTGTCTAGCTCAGCACGTTCGGCAGGGTCGAAGCTGAACAGAACCCCGATCACGCTATTCTCGTTGCCAGTGGCCAATGCGTTGCACTTCGCGGACTTGTCGACGCTACGCTTATGAAAACGGAGTTCATGACCCGGCAAGGTGGCGATGCCGAGTGGCTTGCAGCTCGGCATGCGTTCGCGCAGCCGGGCGGTCGACATGTTTGACCCGTAGGCAAAATAGACGACGTGTTCGGGGGGGCCGGTCTCTATGTTCCTCAGCGGTTCGATCGTCCCGGCTTCAGGATCGTTCGTAACGGTACCGTCATTATGCTGCACTCGTCGGTTTCTTCGCCTTCGCGTGTGATGATTGGCCGTCCGTCCTCGAGATCAAGGATTGGAACTGGCCTGCCTGCCCATCCGCAGTCGGCGCAGCGCGGTCGTTCCCAAAGTATACCGGGTGCCTCATTATTTCCGCCATGCTCGGGTTCGAGATGCGGCGAACCGCAGTTCGGGCACTCCGGAGGCACCCCGCGCAACTCGCGAATGATTAGTGATGTCGCCATGCCGATGGCGTGTTGGATCAACGATTGCGCCATCTCGGCATCAATCCAAGTGGCCGACTTTGAATGCGTCAGCCAGTTTGAAAACGTCCATGCGGACTCAAGCGCACTCTTGAGGGTCCCGCGACGCTCTTTGTTGGTGTCGCCCGGCAGAAGATCGTTGCAGATGATCTCCGTCCAAACGCGGAAGTTCGCACGTTGTGGCAGCGTGCCTGTCCATATTGCCGCGTCCTGCGCGACACTGATCAGTTCGAGAAGCGCCTCCCGGCAGCGGACGCCTACAGCTTGATAGTCCGCGAGATTATGCGCTTGCGTCACAGCGGTGCCGGATTCTTCCATCTTCTCGAAGACGGGACCGAACGGGAGTATGCGTAGATCTCCCTCCTGTTGTTTTTCCGTACGCGGAATGCGGAGCATCAGGCCAATATGGAAGGTGAGAGCAAGGTCCATATTTGGGAACTGCTCCTGAGAGTAGAGGTTTGTGCCGCCCGTGATGACCCACCAGCGATCCTTGTTGGTATGGATATCCCACACATCGTGGCGAGTGTTCAGGACAGATTCCGAGTAGACCTTTTGCATAAAGGTCACTTCGAGGTCGGGCGCCTGCCATTCAAAGTATTCCTGGACCTCCTCGATCTCCTCTTCGGTAGCCTTCAACATGATTGTCTCCCGCGAACGCCTGTCATACAGCGCTGCAAAGGGTTTGCGACAGCCTCAACAATAGTCCGATGTCACTGAGCTTTCAAAATCCAGCGCTGCAACGCGGGATATCCGCATTGGGCCAATTTGAGACGTTAGTCCACCGAATTCAGCGGCCGCTGTCACTTGTCGGATGCCGGAACCTGCCGGTCCGTTACCGGCCCATCATGTCGGAGAGGTTTTGGAGCTCGGCCAACCAATGATCCACTCAACTCCTCCATCGGCTGCCGAGTGCATAGGCGATTCATTCCACCAAAATCATAAATCGCGACACTTCTGGCCGTCACTTCGACCGACTCAATAACAGCGATCTGCCGCCGCAAGGGCTTCGGCACGGTGAGCTTGGTCCAGTGCGCCAATCCGTCGGACCGACGCATAGAACCTGACATAGTCGCCCGAGCACAGATCGAACAGGCGGAGAAACGCGGTCACCCGATCGCTATAGACGGAAGTCGCGGCGAGCTTTGCATTGTTGATCGGGGAAGCGAACCAGGCATCGTATCCCCGGTATCGGCCCCAGCGCCTGTCGCGCATGTGTCGGTAGCGCATCCGCAGCCGTTCGATCGCGGCCGTCTTCGCGGCCAGTTTTTGCTCCGAGGTTCCGGCGTTGGAATAGACTTTCGCCAACTCGTCCCGTGTTTGCGACACCAGCGCAAGAAATTCAGCTTTGCGCCTCCGGGCGGCTTCGTAACGGCGCAATGCTGCGGTATCGCCAGCCGCGCGCAGCCATTTTTTCACGCCGGTCGTTTCGACGGCGACAGCGAACGACTCGTTGAATGCGGAATCGTCGTGCACGTAGACGCGCTGGTGGGCCAATTCATGGAACACCAGCCCTGCAAGATAGGTTTTATCCTCGCTGAACATCGTGCTCAGCAGCGGGTCACTCGACCAGCCAAGCGTGGAATATGCGGTGATGCCCGTCACATAGACATCCATGCCCTGTCCTTGAAGTTCGGCAGCGGTTTCAATTGCGGACTTCCTGGAGAAATATCCCCGGTAGGGCACGCAGCCGAAAACGGGAAAACACCATGTTCGCGGCGTCAGCGAGAATGCCGGCGCGGCGAAGACGGCCCATGTCACCGAGTCCCGACCGATATCGACATAGCTGCGGTAGCTGTTGTTGTCGGGCAGCGCCAGTTCATCCGTTGCGAACTGTCGTATGGCGCTCGCCGATGCCATTCGAGCGCGCAATGCCTTCGGCGTCGAAGGGTCCTCGATCAGTTTTCCGACATCCTGGCGCGCCGTCATGATCCGCAGATGACCCTGCACGGATTGCGCATAATATGAAACACTGGTGCAGCCGGTCACACCGGACACCACGATCATAACGGCAACCAATCGAAAGAATGCGCGCATCACGATTTGCCCACAGCAGTGCTCCCGTACCGATCGGGCGATTGTCGCGATTGCCCCAGGTCCCAAGCAGCCGCATCGATTTGATCGAGGTCTATAGCTTTCTAAAGAATCCGGACAGGATATTCGGACCCACTTCCCCAGGGCGCAGTCTGATCCCGTCCTCGAAGCAGTTCAGCGTCATGCATTCGAAGCCGCTGTGTGCGAGGAGTGCCACCAGCGAGTCACGATCGAAGTGGTGGAGGTGCTCGTCGGGAAGACGCATACGCCACGTCCGGAACCAGGCGTCGCCGTCGGCGCCGAGCTCGCGCCAGCGGCAATAAGGGACGGCGACGGCCAGGTAGCGGGCCTTAAGCCGGGCGAGGAAACCCAGATCCGGGATATGCTCAAGCACATCGAACATGGCGACGAGATCCCACGAGCTGGAGAGCGCCTCATCCCAATCGACGAAGCGGACGCCCTTGGGCAGCGGAAACCTGGTTATGTCGCAGCCGGCGCAGTCGGCGACCCCGGTTATTTTCGCGGCTTCGATGAATGTGCCGGTGCCATATCCAATCTCCAGCACGGACCGGGGAATCTCGCCAGTGATCCCCAGCACCCAGCCGAGTCGCTGATATCCGAGCTTGATGGTCCGGTCACTCAGGTCCTCGTAATAGGAAATATACTGCTTGTCATACTTGATCGGTTTGGAGTCGACCTGGTGGATCACGCCAAACCCGTCCACCGCGTAGTTGTCCAACATTGGCGTGCGGCCCCCAGATTCCGGTGCTCAGTCCTTGCCCGCCCGCTTGAAAATCCGCGCATAAAATTCGCCGACGATGCCGCGCCGGAAGATCAGCACGCACACCATGAAGATGAGGCCGGTGGCGATGGTCACCGGAAAGCCGGAAGTGGCAAGCGTGTTTTCCAGGCCAATGACAAGGCTGGCGCCGATGATCGGCGCGACCATGGTGCCGATGCCGCCGAGAAGCGTCATCAGGATCACCTCGCCCGACATCTGCCAGGTGACGTCGGTGAGCGTGGCGAACTGGAAAACGATCGCCTTGAGCGAGCCGGCCAGCCCGGCCAGGGCCGCCGACATGACGAAGGCGCCCAGCTTGTAGTTGGCGACGGAATAGCCCAGCGAAATGGCGCGGTTCTCGTTCTCGCGGATCGAGCGCAGGATCATGCCGAACGGCGAGTTGACGATGCGCCAGATGGCGAAGACGCCGATCAGGAAC
>NZ_RZRP01000254.1:0-7431 GCF_003997795.1 Mesorhizobium sp. M7A.F.Ca.US.005.03.2.1
CCGGCGCCCGCCGATCTCGCCGGCATTGCCGATGCCATGTACACGGTCGGTTTTCAGCCGCATCACCTGTCGCTCGATCGGCCCAATGCCGCCGCTGTGCCGGTGCGCGCCAAGGTGACGATCACCGAAATCACCGGCTCGGAAAGCTTCATCCATCTCGATTTCGCGGATGCACGCTGGGTGATGCTGAGCCACGGCATCCGCGACTTCGAACCCGACGCCGAGATCGAGGTGTTCATCGATCCGCGCCACATCATGGTCTTCGACGAGCACGGCCGTGCCGTGGCCGCGCCGAAGCTGGCGGCTTGAGGGGAAAGATATGGCACGCATAGACGTCAACCATGTCAGGCATTCCTATCTGCCGAACCCTCGGAAGGATGCCGATTTCGCGCTCAGGGAAGTGCACCACACCTTCGAGGACGGCGGCGCCTATGCGCTGCTCGGGCCATCGGGCTGCGGCAAGACCACGCTGCTCAACATCATTTCGGGATTGCTGCACCCGTCGCACGGTCAGTTGCTGTTCAACGGCAAGGACGTGACCAATTTGTCGACGCAGGAGCGCAATATCGCGCAGGTGTTCCAGTTCCCGGTCATCTACGACACCATGACCGTCTACGACAATCTGGCCTTCCCGCTGCGCAATCGCGGCGTGCCGGAAGCCGATGTCGACCGCAAGGTGCGCGAGACGCTGGAGATGATCGACCTGGCGTCCTGGGCGAAGAAGAAGGCGAGGGGCCTGACCGCCGACCAGAAGCAGAAGATCTCGCTCGGCCGCGGGCTGGTGCGCTCCGACGTCAACGCCATCCTGTTCGACGAGCCGCTGACCGTCATCGACCCGCATATGAAATGGGTGCTGCGCTCGCAGCTGAAGCAGCTGCACCGCCGCTTCGGCTACACCATGGTCTATGTGACCCACGACCAGACCGAGGCGCTGACCTTCGCCGACCAGGTCGTGGTCATGTATGACGGCGGCATCGTCCAGATCGGCACGCCGGCCGAACTGTTCGAACGGCCACGCCATACCTTTGTCGGTTATTTCATCGGCTCGCCCGGCATGAACGTCATGCCGGTGGCCATCGACGGCAAGACGGCGACGCTCGGCTCGCAGCGCATCGAACTGCCGGGCGCGCCAAAAGCGGGCAGCGGCGCCATCGAACTCGGCATCCGTCCCGAATATGTCCGGCTTGGCCGCGACGGCATGGCCGTGCAGGTGAGCAAGGTCGAGGATCTCGGCCGCCACAAGGTGGTCCGCGCCAAGCTCGAAGGCCGCGAGATTGCGGCCGTCATCGGCGAGGACGAGACCGTGCCGGCCGATCCGAAGGTGCGGTTCGAGCCGGCCGGCATCAACATCTATGCCGATTCCTGGCGCGTCGAGATGGGGGCATAGATGGAAAAGACCTGGAACAACAAGGCCTGGTTCCTGGTGCTGCCGGTGCTGGTGCTGGTGGCGTTCTCGGCGGTCATCCCGCTGATGACCGTCGTCAACTATTCGGTGCAGGACACGTTCGGCAACAACGTCTTCTTCTGGGCCGGCACCGAGTGGTTCGAGGAACTGCTGTCTTCCAGCCGCTTCTGGGAAGCGATGGTCCGCAACCTGATCTTCTCCTTCATCATCCTGGCGATCGAAGTGCCGCTCGGCATCTTCATCGCGCTCAACATGCCGAAAAAGGGCTGGGGCGTGCCGGTCTGCCTGGTGCTCATGGCGCTGCCGCTGCTGATTCCGTGGAACGTCGTCGGCACCATCTGGCAGGTCTTCGGCCGCAACGACATCGGCCTGCTCGGCTACTACGTCAACGCGCTCGGCATCGACTACAACTATGTGCAGGACCCGTTCGATGCCTGGGTCACCGTCATCATCATGGATGTCTGGCACTGGACCAGCCTCGTCGTGCTGCTCTGCTATGCCGGCCTGGTCTCCATTCCGGATGCCTTCTATCAGGCGGCCAAGATCGATGGCGCCTCGCGCTGGGCGGTGTTCCGCTACATCCAGCTGCCGAAGATGAACAGGGTGCTGCTGATCGCCGTGCTGCTTCGCTTCATGGACTCATTCATGATCTATACCGAACCCTTCGTGGTGACCGGCGGCGGTCCCGGCAACTCGACGACATTCCTGTCGATCGACCTCGTCAAGACCGCGCTCGGCCAGTTCGACCTCGGTCCGGCCGCAGCCATGTCGCTGGTCTACTTCCTCATCGTCCTTCTGCTGTCATGGGTCTTCTACACCGTGATGACCAACTACGACGCGGAGCGCTGAGATGACCGGCGCCAACGAAAGAGCCGATAGAGTGAGCGAGACCACAGCAGCGGGCAAACTGGCGAGCACACTGTCGCAGGATCAGGTCGCCCGGCTGATGCGCAAACGCGGCGAGGAATCGCGCTGGTGGTGGATCGTGCCGACGATCTACATCGTCGTGCTTTTGCTGCCGATCTACTGGCTCATCAACATGAGCTTCAAGACCAATGCCGAGATCGTCTCCTCGCTGACACTCTATCCGCACCAGCCGACGCTCGCCAACTACGTCACCATCTTCACCGACGCCTCCTGGTACTCGGGCTACATCAACTCGATCACCTATGTGGTGATGAATATGGTGATTTCGGTGGCTGCCGCGCTGCCGGCAGCCTACGCCTTCTCGCGCTACCGCTTCCTCGGCGACAAGCACCTGTTCTTCTGGCTGCTGACCAACCGCATGGCGCCGCCGGCGGTGTTCGCGCTGCCGTTCTTCCAGCTCTATTCGGCCTTCGGCCTGATCGACACGCACATTGCGGTGGCGCTGGCGCACTGCCTGTTCAACGTGCCGCTGGCGGTGTGGATCCTCGAAGGCTTCATGTCGGGTGTGCCGAAGGAAATCGACGAAACCGCCTATATCGACGGCTATTCGTTCCCGCGCTTCTTCGTCAGGATCTTCATGCCCCTGATCGCCAGCGGCATCGGCGTGGCCTGCTTCTTCTGCTTCATGTTCTCGTGGGTGGAACTGCTTATCGCCCGTACGCTGACCACCACCGACGCCAAGCCGATCGCCGCCACCATGACCCGCACGGTTTCGGCCGCTGGCATGGACTGGGGCCTGCTCGCCGCCGCCGGCGTGCTCACGTTGATCCCCGGCGCGCTCGTCATTTGGTTTGTGCGCAATTATATCGCCAAGGGCTTCGCCCTGGGGAGGGTTTGACGATGAATTTCGACCTCACCTGGATGGCGTGGACGTGGCCGACGGCGGCCTTTTTCGGGACCATCCTTCTGCTGCTTTGCGGCATGGCGGCGTGGGAATACGCCTCGCCGGGCGGCAATCCGCGCGTCGGCGTGCTGCGCTTCGAGACAACGCGCGGCGACCGTCTTTTCCTGTCGCTGCTTGGCAGCGCCTTTATCCATCTCGCTTGGTTGGGTCTTGTCGGATCCAACCTGTGGTGGGCTCTCGCTCTCTCCGTGGTCTACGCCATTGGCGTGTTCCGCTACGTATAGAGGGGGAAACTGTTGGAGCGACCGCGTGCCGGCGGCCGCTCCAGATCGCACTTGAACCTTAAAACTGTGGAGGAAACACATGCGAAGGCAATTTTTAACATCAACGACGGCCCTTGTCCTGTTGCTGGGCGTGGGCAATGCCTATGCCGGGATGGACGAGGCAAAGGCTTTCCTGGACAAGGAAATCGGCCCGCTCTCGACGCTCGACCGCGCTGGCCAGGAAGCCGAAATGCAGTGGTTCATCGATGCCGCAAAGCCTTTCGCCGGCATGGACATCAAGGTCGTTTCGGAAACCATCGCCACGCACCAGTATGAATCGCAGGTGCTGGCGCCGGCCTTTACCGCCATCACCGGTATCAAGATCACGCATGACGTCATCCAGGAAGGCGACGTCGTCGAGAAGATCCAGACCCAGATGCAGACGGGCCAGAACCTTTATGACGGCTGGGTCAACGATTCCGACCTGATCGGCACCCACTGGCGCTACCAGCAGGTGCGCAATTTGACCGACTGGATGGCGGGCGAGGGCAAGGATGTCACCAACCCGAACCTCGACCTGAAGGATTTTATCGGCACCTCGTTCACGACCGCTCCGGACAAGAAGCTCTACCAGCTTCCCGACCAGCAGTTCGCGAACCTCTACTGGTTCCGTTACGACTGGTTCAACGACGAGAAGAACAAGGCGGACTTCAAGGCCAAGTACGGCTACGACCTTGGCGTTCCCGTCAACTGGTCTGCCTATGAGGACATCGCCGAGTTCTTCACCGGCCGCGAGATCGACGGCAAGAAGGTCTATGGCCACATGGACTACGGCAAGAAGGACCCGTCGCTCGGCTGGCGGTTCACCGACGCCTGGCTGTCGATGGCCGGCAATGGCGACAAGGGCCTGCCGAACGGTCTGCCGGTCGATGAGTGGGGCATCAAGGTCGACGAGAATTCGCGTCCGGTCGGCTCCTGCACGGCGCGCGGCGGCGACACCAATGGCCCGGCCGCCGTCTACTCGATCCAGAAATACCTCGACTGGCTGAAGGCCTACGCTCCGGCGGAAGCCCAGGGCATGACCTTCTCCGAATCCGGCCCGGTTCCGGCGCAGGGCGCGGTTGCCCAGCAGATCTTCTGGTACACCGCCTTCACCGCTTCGATGGTCGATGCCGGCGCCAAGGCGGTGCTGAACGACGACGGTACGCCGAAGTGGCGCATGGCGCCGTCGCCGCATGGCGTCTACTGGAAGGACGGCATGAAGCTCGGCTATCAGGACGTCGGCTCCTGGACGCTGATGAAGTCGACCCCGACCGACCGCGCCAAGGCCGCCTGGCTCTACGCGCAGTTCGTCACCTCGAAGACTGTCGACGTGAAGAAAAGCCATGTCGGCCTGACCTTCATCCGCGAGAGCACGATCCACGACAAGAGCTTCACCGAGCGGGCTCCGAAGCTCGGCGGCCTGATCGAGTTCTACCGTTCGCCGGCCCGCGTCCAGTGGTCGCCGACCGGCACCAACGTGCCTGATTATCCAAAGCTGGCACAGCTCTGGTGGCAGGCGATCGGCGATGCGTCGTCGGGTGCCAAGACGGCGCAGGAAGCGATGGACTCGCTCTGCGGCGAGCAGGAGAAGGTCATGAGCCGCATCGAGAAATCGGGCGTCCAGGGCGATATCGGCCCGAAGATGGCCGAAGAGCATGACCTCGCCTACTGGAACGCCGACGCGGTCAAGAAAGGCAATCTCGCTCCTCAGCTGAAGATCGAGAACGAGAAGGAAAAGCCGATCACCATCAACTACGACGAACTGGTGAAGAGCTGGCAGAAGTAACCTTGGTGCCGGCGTTCGCGCCTGCATCATGAGAATAAGGGGAGGCGGCATCTTGCCGTCTCCCCTGTTTGTGTAAAAAATAAGCGGGGAGGCAGAATGACCGGATACATCCTTGCCATCGACCAGGGCACGACTTCGACCCGGGCGATCCTGTTCGACGGCCAGATGAAGCTCGTCGGCAGCGGACAGAAGGAGTTCACCCAGCATTACCCGGCCTCCGGCTGGGTCGAGCACGATCCCGAGGATATCTGGGCGAGCGTGGTGTCGACCGTGAAGGCGGCGCTGAAAAAGGCCGGCCGGGATGCATCCGACGTGGCCGCGATCGGCATCACCAACCAGCGCGAAACCGTCGTTATCTGGGACAGGGCGACCGGCAAACCGATCCACAACGCCATCGTCTGGCAGGACCGGCGCACCGCGCCGCTGTGCCAGAAACTCAAGAAGCAGGGGCTGGAGAAGACATTCACCAAAAAGACCGGCCTGCTGCTCGATCCGTATTTTTCCGGCACCAAGATCTCCTGGATGCTGGACAAGGTTAAGGGCGCCAGAAAGCGCGCCGAGAAGGGCGAGCTGCTCGCCGGCACCATCGACAGCTTCCTGATCTGGCGTCTGACCGGCGGCAAGGTCCACGCCACGGATGCCACCAACGCGTCGCGCACGCTGGTCTACAACATCGAGAAAAATGCCTGGGACGACGAACTGCTGTCGATACTGAACATCCCGGCAAAAATGCTCCCCGAGGTAAAAGATTGCGCCGATGACTATGGAATCACGGAGAAAAATCTCTTCGGCGCCGAGATAAGAATCCTCGGTGTTGCCGGCGACCAGCATGCGGCGACCATCGGCCAGGCCTGTTTCGAGCCGGGCATGATGAAATCCACCTACGGCACGGGCTGCTTTGCGCTGCTCAACACCGGCAGCGACCTTGTGCGTTCGAAGAACCGCCTCTTGACCACTATTGCCTACAGGCTGAACGGCAAGACCACTTATGCGCTGGAGGGCTCGATCTTCATTGCCGGCGCCGCGGTCCAATGGCTGCGCGACGGCATCAAGGTGATCGGCAAGGCCGCGCAAAGCGGCAAGCTGGCTGCCGAGGCTGATCCAACGCAAAACGTCTACCTGGTGCCGGCCTTCGTCGGGCTCGGCGCGCCGCATTGGGACGCCGAGGCACGCGGTGCCATTTTCGGGCTGACGCGCAATTCCGGGCCGGCGGAATTCGCCCGCGCCGCACTCGAATCCGTCGCCTACCAGACGCGCGACCTGCTCGACGCCATGCGTAAGGACTGGAAGGGAGCTTCGGCCAAGACCGTGCTGCGGGTCGACGGCGGCATGGTTGCGTCGGACTGGACCATGCAGAGGCTGGCCGACATCCTCGACGCGCCGGTCGACCGTCCGACCATCCTGGAGACGACGGCGCTGGGTGCCGCGTGGCTCGCCGGGTCGAAGGCAGGCGTGTGGCCGGATGCCAAGAAATTCGCGAAGAGCTGGGCGCTCGAGCGGAGGTTCCAGCCGGCCATGGATGGCTCCGCGCGCGCAGCCAAACTTGCTGGTTGGCGCGATGCTGTGCGCCGGACGCTGAGCGTGTAGTGAGCAGCCATCAGGGTGAGAGGAGAATGAAGCCAGACTGGTATCCTGCTTGGCGCGACGGCCGTTGAGCAACTGCATGCCAAGAATGACCGCTTGCATAGAGATTTTCGCCTCGGCAGTTGGTCACGCTATGACTATGACCTCACGGCCGGAAAGCTTCTGTTCTCGGATGAAGGAGGCGTCAAGATCGTCACTGAGATCCAGATTGCAGGCTCCACGAGCGCCAAGGCCAGCAATTGGCTGTGGGCTTGGGCAAATTCGAATTTGCCCAGCGAGCTTCTCAGCGACGCCAAGCTGGTTCGCTCCTTCGGCGAGAAGAACAGCATAGATGAGTTGGCCCAGGCCTATGTGCCCAACGCCGGCAATGACCTGGAAGCGCTGGGTTGGGAATTGACGGGAACAATGGTTCGAATTTGCCATGCTCTCGGTGCGTATCGCTCACCGCGTGGTGAGGGTGGAGCGCTCTATTTGATTTTCAAAAGTATCAGCTGGGCGAACTGACCAGCACTCTCGCGCCTGGGCACGTCGAAAAATGGCCCGCGCCGTTGCCGGCGCAGGCCATTTTTACTCGGTACTC
>NZ_RZRP01000255.1:0-7424 GCF_003997795.1 Mesorhizobium sp. M7A.F.Ca.US.005.03.2.1
TTCATGGCGGCCGCGCACACGATGCGCTTCCTTTCCAAATTTGTTTTCCCCATCGTGCTTGCCGTCGGCGCCTTCGCCCTGATCCGTGCCTTGTCGACGCCGGGTGCGTCGACGGGCCGGGCAATGGCTGGGATGGCTGCGGCGCCAGTGCTGGTAGCCGTGGCGGTGGTTCTGGAGCTTTTCATGGTGCCGGAGGCGCTGTGGGGAACCAAAATGGTCGGCTCCAACATGATGATCTGCATGGCTTTCATCCCGCTGATCGGCCTCGGTCCGCTTGCCATCTTCCTGTGGATGCTGCGCTACGGGGCGCCGACACGGCCGGTGCTTGCCGGTGCGGTGGCAGGCCTGCTCGCCGGCGGGCTGGCGGCAACCTTCTATGCCGCCCACTGCTTCGACGATTCGCCGCTTTTCGTCGCCACCTGGTACACGATAGCCATTGCAGCGCTCGCATTGCTTGGCGCGCTCGGCGGACGGTTTTTCGTGCGCTGGTAGCGTTGCGCCACGCTCGCCCGCTCGCGCATACCGATCCTTAATCATGCCGGCAATTGTTTGCCGGTTAGCGATGGCACCGGAATGCCTGACGCAACCTTTCCTTAAAATCGATCCGCCAAGGTTGAGGCGAGAACATGCGTTTGCGCACGGGGGTGGCACGTATCGTGATGTGGCGAGGATTGACCAGCCGAGAATCTCTTGGGCGTGCAGGGCTGGCGTTGCTCGTCGCCGGCCTGGGCGTGCTGGCGGCCTCGATCCTGCTGTCGCACCTGGACCTGGGCACCGAAGCCTTGAAACTCTGCCTGCAGATCGCGATGGCAGTGGCGGCGGGCGCGCTGTTCCTCGCTGCCCTGTCCACCCGCAGGATCAGCATGGATCGCCAACAGATCGCCGAGAGCGAGCTGCGCTTCCGCCGCGCCATGGAGGATTCAGCGATCGGTATCGTCGTTGTCGGTCTCGATGGGCGCATCCGCCAGACCAATCCGGCCTTCGCGGCCATGCTTGGCTACACAAGCGAAGAGATCGAGACGCAGACTTTCTTCCAGATCACGCATCCCGACGACCAGCAGATCGGGCGGGAGACGATGGACGATCTGAAGGCGGGCACGGTCAATTCCTTCCATTTCGAGAAGCGCTATCTCCGCAAGGACGGAACGCCCGTCTGGGCCCATCTTGCCGGTTCGGTCATTCGCGATGAGACCAGCGGCCGCCCGCTCTATCTCGTCTCGCAAATCGAGAACATCGACGCTCGCAAGCAGGCCGAGGCGCGCATTGCCGAAGCGGAAACGCGTTGGAATTTCGCGCTCGCCGGCGCCGGCCAGGGCGTCTGGGACCTCGACATGCGCAAGGGCGGCACGACCTATTCCTCGACCTGGGTCAAGATGCTGGGCTATGCGGATGGCGAGCTCGATGGCGACACCGACCGCTGGCTGACGATGATCCATCCTGATGATCGCGAGACTGTCGCCGAAGCGGATCGCGCTCATCTCGAGGGCAAGACACCGTTCTTTGAGGCCGAGTTCAGGATGCGCCACAAGGATGGCCACTGGGTGTGGATCCTCGACCGCGGCAAGGCCATCGAACGTGATGAGGATGGACGGCTGATCAGGGCCATCGGCAGCTTGACCGACATCACCCGCCGCAAGGAGGCCGAAGAGCGCCTCACCGTGTCGGCGGCAATGCTTGCCGATGAAAAGGAGCGGCTGAGGGTGACGCTGCAATCGATCGGCGATGCCGTGATCTGCACCGATGCCGCAAACCGGATCACCTTCATGAACCCGGTCGCCGAAAAGCTGACCGGGATTGCCGGCGGCGAGGCTCTCGGCAAGATGCTTGGCCATGTCTACTGGGCGGTCGACGAGGAGACGGGGCACAGGATCGGCGTGACCCGGCCCGCGGTTGGCGTTCATGCGCCCGCCGACCAGAACAGCCGCGCCGTCCTCATCCGGCGCGACGACACGCGCTGCAGCATCCGCCAGGTGGTGTCGCCGATCGTCAACGACCGCCACGAATTCTGCGGGCTCGTCATCGTCTTCCAGGACTTTACCGATGCGCGCGCGCTGCAGCGCCAGCTCGCCCACGCCGCGGCACACGATGCGCTGACCGGCCTTGCCAACCGCTCCAGCTTCATCCGCGCCATGGAGGACCTCGTCGGCCAGGCGCGCAAGGACGGCACCGCCGACACGACAAGGTCGGTCGGCGACACGACAAGGTCGGTCGGCGACACGACAAGGTCGGTCGGAGGCGCCGGACATCAGTTCATGTTCATCGACCTCGACCACTTCAAACTGGTCAACGACACGGGTGGCCACGCGGCGGGAGACGCGCTGCTGAAGCGGGTTGCCGTGGCTATTCGCGGCGTGCTTGGTCCAGACGACATCGTCGCTCGCCTCGGCGGCGACGAATTCGCGGTCATTTTGAAATCGGGTTCGGCAGCCGGCGCCAAGATCGCGGCGCGCTCCATCATCGATGCGATCGGCGGGCTAGACTTCACCTGGGACGGCCGTCCTCACGTGATCGGCGCCAGCATCGGGTTGGCTGCGATCAATGCCAATTGTGGCGAGGTCGACGAGATCATCGCCAGGGCCGATGCGGCTTGCTATGCCGCCAAGGCGGCGGGCCGTGGCTGTGTCTCCGTGGCGCCCGACGCACAGATCGTGGATGGCCGGACAGAGCCACTGGCGGTGGCCTCCTGATAGACCCGTCGCCGTTGAACCGAAAGGCTTGTCCCTGATTTGCGCCGACGATCCGCTCAGCGCGTCGGGACGGGATGCTCGCCGCGATAGTCGTAGAAGCCGCGCCCGGTCTTGCGGCCGAGCCAGCCGGCCTCGACATATTTCACCAGTAGCGGGCAAGGGCGGTACTTGGAGTCCGACAGGCCGTCATGCAGCACCTGCATGATCGACAGGCAGGTATCGAGCCCGATGAAGTCAGCCAGCTGCAGCGGCCCCATCGGATGGTTGGCGCCGAGCCGCATGGCCGTGTCGATGGCGTCGACCGAGCCGACACCCTCATAGAGCGTGTAGATCGCCTCGTTGATCATCGGCAGCAGGATGCGGTTGACGATGAAGGCAGGAAAATCCTCCGAGACCGTGATCGTCTTGTCGAGCTGCTTCACATAGGTCTTGGCTGCCTCGAAGGTCTGGTCCTCGGTGGCGATGCCGCGCACCAGTTCGACCAGCTTCATCAGCGGCACCGGGTTCATAAAATGTATGCCGATGAACCGCTCGGGCCGGTCGGTCTGCGCGGCAAGCCGCGTGATCGAGATCGACGAGGTGTTGGTCGCCAGGATGGCTTCGGGATTGAGCTGCGGACAAAGCTGGGCGTAGATCTTGCGCTTGACCGTCTCGTCCTCGGTCGCCGCCTCGATCACCAGGTCAGCACCCGCAAGATCGGCCATCGCGGGGGCGGCCGAAATGCGGCCCATCGCGTCGTTGCGCACCTTCTCGTCGAGCTTGCCGGACCCCACCTGGCGGGCCATGTTGCCGCTGATCGTGGCGATGCCCTTCTCGATGCGGTCGGGCGAGATATCGTAGATCAATACCTTGTAGCCTGAAAGCGCGGAGACATGGGCGATGCCGCCACCCATCTGGCCCGCGCCGATGATGCCGATCGTCTCGATCTTGCTCATTACACCGATCCCGTCCTGAACCCTTCCGCTTGAACTGCGAAAGCGCTCCACCTTTTATTTTACCGCAATCCCGGACGCAAAACCGCTGCGCACTTTGCTGGATTGCTTTCAGCCTTTGCGGCCTGCTTTTTGTGCGGTGCAAACTAAAAGGGCGGGGCGACTTCGTCTACCCCACCCTCACCATTTAATACGCTTTGGCAGAAAGCGTCAAAGCGCCTTTTGCAGTTCCGGCAGGATGACGAACAGGTCGCCGACAAGGCCGTAGTCGGCAACCTGGAAAATCGGCGCCTCCTCGTCCTTGTTGATGGCGACGATGACCTTGGAATCCTTCATGCCGGCAAGGTGCTGGATGGCGCCGGAGATGCCGACCGCGATGTAGAGATCGGGGGCAACCACCTTGCCGGTCTGGCCGACCTGCCAGTCGTTCGGCGCATAGCCGGCATCGACGGCGGCGCGGGAAGCGCCGACCGCGGCGCCGAGCTTGTCGGCAACCGGCAGGATGACCTCCTGGAATTTCTCCGAGGAGCCCAGCGCGCGGCCGCCCGAGATGATGATCTTGGCCGAGGTCAGCTCCGGACGGTCGGTCTCGGAAAGCTTGTTCTCGATGAAGGTGGAGAGGCCCGGATTGGCCGCGGCCTTGACGGTCTCGACGGCTGCCGAGCCGCCCTCGGGGGCTGCCTGGAAGGAGGCGGTGCGCACGGTGATCACCTGCTTGGCGTCGCTCGACTGCACCGTCTGGATGGCGTTGCCGGCATAGATCGGCCGCTTGAAGGTGTCGGGCGATACGACTTCGATGATCTCGGACACCTGCGCGACATCGAGGAGCGCAGCCACGCGCGGCGCGACATTCTTGCCCGACGAGGTCGCCGGCGCGATGATGGTGTCGTAGGCGCCCGCCAGCGACACAATGAGCGCTGCCGTCGGTTCGGCCAGGCGCTCGGCAAGCTCGTCGGCCTCGGCCAACAGCACCTTGCTCACGCCCTTCAGCTTGGCGGCAGCGTCGGCTGCCGGCTTGGCGCCCTTGCCGGCAACCAGCACATGCACGTCCGAGCCGATCTGCAGCGCGGCCGACAGCGCCTTGGCGGTCTGGTCGGAAAGGGTTGCGTTGTCGTGTTCTGCAATCAGAAGAATAGCCATTGATGATATTCCTGACTTTCGTCTTCGCGGCTCCCTGAAATCCGGTCAGGCCGAATCGAAAACGGTTGGTTTCGAGAACCGGAGCGGAGCGTACTTCTGTACGTGAGCACCGGAAGCGGAGAAGCCAGCCGTTTGCAGGCCGGCCTCATCGGATTTCCTTACAGCACGCCGGCTTCGTTCTTCAGCTTGTCGACCAGCTCAGCGACGCTCTTGACCTTGACGCCTGCCTTGCGGCCGCTCGGCTCTTCGGTCTTGATGACCTTCAGCCGCGGCTTGACGTCGGCGCCGTAGTCGGCCGGGCTCTTCTCGTCGAGCTGCTTCTTCTTGGCCTTCATGATGTTGGGCAGCGAGGCATAGCGCGGCTGGTTGAGGCGAAGGTCGGCGGTAACGATCACCGGCATCTTCAGTTCCACCGTCTGCAGGCCGCCATCGACTTCGCGCGTCACCTTGGCCTTGTCGCCGTCGAGCACGATCTTGGAGGCGAAGGTGCCCTGCGCCCAGCCCAACAGTGCCGCCAGCATCTGGCCGGTCTGGTTGGAATCGTCGTCGATCGCCTGCTTGCCGAGGATGACGAGGCCGGGCTGCTCGGCGTCGACGACGCCCTTCAGCACCTTGGCGACGCCGAGCGGCTCGGTCTGTTCGTCGGTCTTGACCAGGATGGCGCGGTCGGCGCCCATGGCGAGCGCCGTGCGCAGGGTTTCCTGCGCCTGCTGCGGGCCGATCGAGACGACGATGATTTCTTCCGCCTTGCCAGC
This sequence comes from Mesorhizobium sp. M7A.F.Ca.US.005.03.2.1, assembly GCF_003997795.1. Lineage (NCBI taxonomy): Bacteria > Pseudomonadati > Pseudomonadota > Alphaproteobacteria > Hyphomicrobiales > Phyllobacteriaceae > Mesorhizobium > Mesorhizobium sp. M7A.F.Ca.US.005.03.2.1. Next base: position 5,515 of record NZ_RZRP01000255.1, read on the forward strand.
TTCCTTCAGCCGGATCGCTTCTTCAACCGCGATCTCGTCGAACGGGTTCATCGCCATCTTGACGTTGGCGAGCTCCACCGCCGAACCATCAGCCTTCACGCGAACCTTGACGTTCGCATCCACAACCCGCTTCACGGGCACAAGGATCTTCATTTGCCTGTCACCTCTTCACGCTAATTGGGCGCGCTATAACAGCCTGCGCCCGTTCTGAGTTGTCGAAAGCCGACATTCCAGGTGGAAATTCTGGCCGGATGGAAATTCTGGTCTTTGCCCGCCTTAGGTTGCGGCGGAGACGTTTCCGTAGTTGCGGCAACCCTGCACGTCAATACGCTGCAAGTGGCTCAAATCGGTTCAGTCCGAACTGGAAGCGTTTCCGCGTCCCCAGCGCGGTGTCGCGGCGGGTTGATCGGGGATCAGCGGTTCCGTGGCAACCGGCGGCTGGTCGGGAGCGGCGGGCGCGACGTCGTCGTCGGCGCCGGCAAACAGCGGCACGCCGCGGCTACGCAAGACAAGCACCAGAACGGCGCCGGCGATGATGCCGCCGATATGGCAGGCCCAGGAGATCTGATCCTCGCCGCCGGCGGCAAACATCACCACCTGGAAAAGGACCCACAGGATGAGCGGGATGAAGGCCGGAATGCGCAGCGGGATGCGGGCGAAGGCCAACACCCAGACCTTCACCCTGGGATAAAGGATCAGATAGGCGACGACCACGCCGGCGATGGCGCCCGAGGCACCGATCAGCGGCACCTGCGAGTCCCAGGCGACGAGGCCCTGGAAGGCGGCGCCGGCGATCGCGCACAACAGGTAGAAGATGAGGTAGCGGATGTGACCGAGCGCGTCCTCGACATTGTCGCCGAACACCCACAGGAACAGCATGTTGCCGCCGAGGTGGAAGATGTCGGCATGCAGGAAGGAATAGGTGAGGTAGCTCAGGCTTTCGGGGATGACGATAAAACGGGGATCGAGCTCTGCGGTGTCATGGACGACCGACGGGATGAAGCCGAGACCAAGCACGGCGGCATTGGAGAAACTCTCGCCGCCGAGCGCGGTGACGAGGTAGACCAGGGCGTTGGCCACGATCAGCCCGATGGTCACATATTGCAGGCGGATGTGGCGCAGCCTGTTGGTGTCGTAAAGCGGGATGAACATGCCCCAGGCCCTCTTCCGCTTTCGACAATCAGCGGTTCTTGCCGGGAACCCATAGCACGTCGGCGTTTCCGTTGTCATTGACCGCCCGGGCGGCGACAAACAGGAAATCCGAGACGCGGTTGATGTATTTCAGACCGTCACGGTTGACGTGCTCGTTCGGGTCCTGGGCCAGGGCGACCATCAGCCTTTCGGCTCGCCTTGCCACGGTGCGGGCAAGGTGAAGTGCCGCCGCCGCCGCTGTGCCGCCATTGAGCACGAAGGATTTGAGCGGCTGAAGCTCCTTGTTGAGAAGGTCGATGTCCTTTTCGACCCGGTCGGTCTGCACGGCGACGATGCGAAGCGGCTCATAGCCGAGCGGCTTGCCGTCGTCGGGTACGGCGAGATCGGCGCCGAGATCGAACAGATCGTTCTGGATGCGGGACAGCATGGCGTCGATCGCGGGATGGGCCGCGGCCGTGTGGACCCTGGCGATGCCGATGCAGGCATTGGCCTCGTCGACCGTGCCGTAGGCCTCTACCCGCAGATCGGATTTCAGCCGCCTCTCGCCGGTGCCGAGACCTGTGGTGCCATCATCGCCGGTGCGGGTGTAGATCTTGTTGAGCTTGACCATTTCGCCTCCCCGGCCGCCGGCATCCTCACTTGCGGGTGAAATACACCGCCAGCAGGATCAGCACCAGCGCCACGGCCTGCAGCATGACTCGTGCCTGCATCAGCTTGTTCGAGGTGACGCCGGAGCCGCCGCGCATCATGTTGATGAG
>NZ_RZRP01000256.1:0-7421 GCF_003997795.1 Mesorhizobium sp. M7A.F.Ca.US.005.03.2.1
GAAGCGGAGCGGGGTGGGGTGCGGCGCAGACCCCCACCCCGCTCCGCTTCGCGGATCGACCCTCCCCACAAGGAGGAGGGTAAAAGCTCAAAACCCAGCCTGATCGCGAAACAACTCCGCATTGTCCAGCTTCGACACCTCGATCACCGCTTGCGTGCGGCTGTAGACATTGAGTTTGCGCAGGATCTCCGAGACATGCGCCTTCACCGTGGTCTCTCCCACCTGCAGCTCGTAGGCGATCTGCTTGTTGAGCAGGCCCTGGCGCAGCATCTGCAGCACGCGCAGTTGCTGCGGCGTTAGCGTCGACAGGCGCTGCACCATGTCGGCGCGGTCGGCGCTGTCGGCGTCCGGCGGCCGGCCTTCATAGGTCTCCGGCACATAGATCGCGCCTTCCATCACCGAGCGGATGGCTGCGGCGAGGTCGCTCTTGCGCGCCGATTTCGGGATGAAGCCGGCAGCGCCATAGGACAGCGCTTCGGAAATGATCTTCGGCTCCTCGTAACCAGAGACGATCACCACGGGCAGGCGCGGATAGCGGGTCCGGAGTTGCAGCAGGCCGTCAAAACCGTGCACGTCGGGCATCGAGAGGTCGAGAAGCGCGAGGTCGAACGGCTTGGCATCGGCCAGAAGATCGAGCGCCTCGGTGATCGAGCGCGCCTCCACCGTGTCGACTTCCGGATAGGCCATCTGCACGGCGCTGTGCAGCGCCTCACGAAACAGCGGATGGTCGTCGATGATCAGAAACCGGGCGCGATCGTGGGTTGCGGTCATGGGGTTCATTTCAGTTCGTGAGCGATTAGAATAACCTCTCCACCATGGCCAGATTATTGCCAAATAGTATATCGCCATCTCCGGCGGAAAGTGCCGCCGGCACTTTCTCGACCAAATCGCCTTGTCCAGGCCCCCAAATCGGTCGAATGTTCCGGCAACCAAGCAGAGACCCTTGATGACAGAATTCGTCCTTCCCCTGCCCGCAACCGCATCGGTGGCCGTTGCCGGCTCGTCCGATCGTTTTGCGGTGCGCCGTATCTACTGCGTCGGCCGCAACTACGCGGCGCATGCCCGCGAATTCGGCAATGACGAGCGTGATCCGCCCTTCTTCTTCACCAAGCCGGCCGACGCGGTGGTCGATTCCGGCACCGCTATCCCCTACCCGCCGCTGACGGCCAATCTGCACCACGAGATCGAACTGGTGGCCGCGATCGGCAAAGCCGGCTTCCGCATTCCCCGCGACAAGGCGCTGGACCATGTCTGGGGCTACGGCGTCGGCATCGACCTCACCCGCCGCGACCTGCAGGACGAGGCCAAGAAGGCCGCCCGGCCCTGGGACTGGTCGAAGGCCTTCGACCGCTCCGCCCCTTGCAGCCCGTTGGTGCAAGCGCACGAATCCGGCCACCCACAGAAGGGCCGCATCTGGCTCGCCGTCAACGGCAAGGTCAGGCAGGATGCCGACCTCGCCGAACTGATCTGGCCGATACCGGATATCGTGTCGATCTGCAGCGAGGCGATGGAGCTCGAGCCCGGCGACCTGATCTTCACCGGTACGCCAGCAGGCGTCGGCGCGGTTGGCCCCGGCGACACGATGACCGGCGGCGTCGACGGCATCGGCACCATCGAAATAACCATCGGCCAGCCGAAGTGAGCGCATGAGCAAACTCGTCCTGCACAACTACTATCGCTCCTCCACCTCCTACCGGGTGCGGATCGCGCTGGAGATGAAGGGGCTGAGCTACGACTATATCCCGCATCATCTGCGCCATGGCGAGCACCTCGAACCAGCCTATCTCGCGGTCAATCCGCAAGGGCTGGTGCCGGCGCTGGTGCTCGGCGACGGCACGCTGCTGACGCAATCGCTGGCGATCATCGAATTCCTCGACGAGACCAGCCCGGAACCACCGCTATTGCCAGGGGATGCGGCCGGTCGGGCACGGGTCAGAATGCTGGCGCAGATGATCGCCTGCGACATCCACCCGGTGAACAATCTGCGCGTGCTGACCTCGCTGCGCACGCTGTTCGGCGCCGGCGACGAGGACGTCGTCAACTGGTTCCGCCACTGGGTGAACGAGGGCTTTCAGCCGCTTGAAAAGATCCTGGCCTTGTCGGCGGAGACCGGAACATTCTGCCATGGCGACGCGCCGGGTCTGGCTGACATCTGCCTCGCCGCACAGATTGCCAGCAATGCCCGCTTTGGCGTCGATCTGACGCCCTACCCGACGATCGCGCGCATCAACGCCGCCTGCATGGCGCTGCCGGCCTTCCAGAAAGCGGCGCCCCAGAACCAGATCGACGCGGAATAAGGCGTCATCTGCGTAGCGTCGGCACCGGAACAGTATGGCTGGCGGAATCGATTTTCGCTTGACCGGATAGGGAATCGGCTATCGTTTCCCGCAGGCCGTGTGAAAGGTGGTGTTGCCGATGAAAGCCGTCGTCTTCGAGAAATTCGGCGAAGCGCCGAGGATCCAGACCGTTCCTGATCCGAAGCCGGCAGCCGATGGCGTCGTCATCAAGGTCGAGGCGACCGGTCTGTGCCGCAGCGACTGGCATGGCTGGATGGGTCATGACGAAGGCATCACGCTGCCGCACGTGCCGGGCCACGAACTTGCCGGCATCGTCGTCGCCGCGGGCAAGCAGGTCACGCGCTGGAAGGCCGGCGAGCGCGTCACAGTGCCGTTCGCCGTCGGCTGCGGCCGCTGCTTCGAGTGTAATTCGGGCAATCACCAGGTCTGCGAGCACCAGACACAGCCTGGCTTCACCGGCTGGGGCTCGTTTGCCGAATATGTCGCCATCGAACATGCCGACACCAATCTTGTGCGCCTGCCCGACGAGATGGAATTCGCCACCGCCGCCAGCCTCGGCTGCCGCTTCGTCACTTCGTTTCGAGCCATTGTCGACCAGGGCCGGGTGAAGCCGGGCGAATGGGTCGCGGTGCATGGCTGCGGCGGCGTCGGCCTGTCGGCGATTATGATTGCCAGCGCCATGGGCGCCAATGTCATCGCCATCGATCTCACCGACGAGAAACTGGATTTCGCCAAAAAGATCGGCGCCGTCGCCACCATCAATGCATCTACGACGCCGAACGTGGTCAAGGCGGTCAAGCAGATCACCAATGGCGGCGCGCATATGTCGATGGACGCGCTCGGCCACCCGACCACCTCGTTCAACTCGATCGCCAATCTGCGTCGGCGCGGCCGCCATGTGCAGGTCGGCCTGATGTTGGGCGAACACGCCCGGCCGCAGGTGCCGATGGACAAGGTGATCGCCTTCGAACTCGAAATCCTCGGCAGTCACGGCATGCAGGCCTATCGCTACCCCGCGATGATGGAGATGATCCGCCACGGCAAGCTGAAGCCCGAACTGCTGGTCGGCAAGAGGATCAGCCTCGACGAGGCGCCCGCAGCCTTGATGGCGATGGGCGGCTTCGAGGGCATTGGGATTGGGGTGGTCACGAAGTTTTAGGCGAGGACGGCACCGTCGTCAGGCGATCGCGCGTCGTGGCAATTCCTGCTTTGCGAATCGCTTGGCGCCTACGACGCAAAGCACGACGCCAAGCGTAACGACCACCATCAGCGGGCTGACCTGCTCGTGCAGCAGCGTCGCTGCCAGTGCCAGTCCGAAGAATGGCTGCAGCAGCTGCAACTGTCCGACCGCGGCGATGCCGCCTTGCGCCAGCCCGCGATACCAGAACACGAAGCCGATCAGCATGCTGAACAGCGAGACATAGGCAAGCCCCATCCACGCACTGACGCCGACGCCGTCGAACGACGGCGGCATGGTCATCAGCGTCAGCACCAGCATGACCGGCAGCGACAGCACCAGCGCCCAGCAGATCACTTGCCAGCCGCCGAGCCTGCGCGACAGCGCGGCGCCCTCGGCATAGCCGAGGCCGCAGGCGATGATGGCAGCCAGCATCAGACCGTCGCCGACCGGCGAGGCCGTCACGCCTTGCGTCAGCGCAAAGCCCGCGACCAGCGCACTGCCTATGCATGAAAACAACCAGAACGCCGGGCGCGGCCGATCGCCGCCGCGCAGCGCCCCGAATATCGCAGTGGCCAGCGGCAGCAGGCCGACGAAGATAATGGAATGGGCCGTGGTGACGTGCTTCAGCGCCAGCGCGGTCAGCAAGGGAAAGCCGACAACCACGCCAAGTGCCACGATCACCAGCGACAGCAGATCGCCGCGCTCCGGGCGTTTCTGCCGAAACAGGAGCAGCAGCGCAAGGCCAAGCAAGCCGGCAATCGCCGCTCGGGCCGAGGTCAGGAATGTCGGATCGAATTCCCTGACCGCCACCCGCGTCGCCGGCAGCGAGCCGCTGAAGATCAACACGCCGATGAATCCATTCATCCAGCCACTCGCGGTCTTGTCCATCGTATGCTCCGTTTGTCGGCTCCGTATCGCGCGGAGCCGGTAGTATCGCCAGAGACAATGCGGTACAATTATGCAAAACTGTCATGGTCAGCAGAGCAGTACGGATGGACAAGCAGACTACAGGAAGCGAGAGCGGCGGTACGCTGGTCGAAGGCGTCATGGCGACGATCCGCCAGCGGATCGCGGCGCGCAGCCTGACGCCGGGAGGGCAATTGCCGTCGATCCGCGCCTTTGCCAAATCCATGCGAGTGTCCAAATCCACCGTGGTCGAAGCCTATGAGCGGCTCGCCGCCGAAGGCGCGATCCGCTCGCGGCCGGGCTCCGGCTTCTATGCCGCCGGATCGCTGGCGCCGCTGTCGCTGGCCGAAATCGGCCCCCGCCTCGACCGCGCCGTCGATCCGCTCTGGATCTCGCGACAGTCCCTGGAGGCCGGCGATGACATGCTGAAGCCCGGCTGTGGCTGGCTGCCCGCTTCATGGATGCCACAGGCAGGGCTGCGCCGGGCGCTGCGCACGGTGGCGCGTGCCGACGATGTCGCACTGGCCGATTACGGCACGCCGCTCGGCCTGCCACCGCTGCGGCAATTGCTGGCGCGGCGCATGGCCGGGCATGGCATCGAGGCCTCGCCCGAGCAGATCATGCTGACGGAATCAGGTACGCAGGCCATCGACCTCCTGTGCCGGTTCCTGATCGAGCCCGGCGACACCGTGCTGGTCGACGACCCCTGCTACTTCAACTTCCACGCCCTGTTGCGCGCTCACCGGGCCAAGGTCGTCAGCGTTCCCTACACGCCGTCGGGGCCGGATATCGATCTGTTCGCGCAGGCGTTGGCCGAGCATCGGCCACGCCTCTACATCACCAATTCCGGCATCCACAATCCGACCGGCGCGGTGCTGTCGCCAGTCACCGCGCACCGGCTGCTGAAACTCGCCGATCAATCGCAATTGACCATTGTCGAGGACGACATCTTCGCCGATTTCGAACATGCGCCCGCCCCCAGGCTGGCGGCGTTCGATGGTCTCAACCGCGTTGTCCATATCGGCAGCTTCTCCAAGACACTGTCGGCATCGGTTCGCTGCGGCTTCATCGCCGCACCGCACGACTGGATCGAGCCCCTGACCGACCTCAAGATCGCCACGACCTTCGGCGGCGGCCGGCTCGCAGCCGAACTGGTGCTGACGTTGCTGAAGGACGGCAGCTACCGCAAGCACATGGATTTGCTGCGCGCGAAGCTTGCGCGCGCCATGGGCGAGACGGCCGCCCACCTGAAAGCGATCGGCATCACGCCGTGGATCGACCAGCCGGCTGGCCTCTTCCTGTGGTGCAGCCTGCCGGACGGCGTCGATGCGGCCGAAGTCGCCCGCCGCGCTCTGGCCGACAACATCGTGCTGGCGCCCGGCAACGCATTCAGCCTGTCCGGAACGGCTGGCCGTTTCCTGCGCTTCAACGTTGCCCAATGCGCGGACGAGCGGATTTTCAGGGTGCTCGAGGCGGCGATGGCGCGTTGACGCGCATCAAGCTGATCCTGTTGCCTGTGCAACCTTCGGCTGCTAGGGAAACGGGAGCGCACTCGAGAGAATATTCGCGCCATCATTTTCCGGGATAGCGTTTATGGGAACCAGCAAGTCAGCAGACAAGTAGGCCGCAACAGCACTTCGTTGTTGCGGCGGCCCGTCATTTCCCATCTTCATTGAGAACGGCAGATCGCCGCCAAATGTAGCCATTTGAGCGGATGTTCAATCATGCCTTTTCCAAAAAACCCGACATGGACCACTTCCCTGCCAGCAGCCATGATGCTGATGGCGCCCTTCGACATCCTGGCCTCGCTGGCCATGGACATCTACCTCCCGATTGTCCCGGCGATGCCGGGGATCCTCGAGACATCGCCTGATGTCATCCAGCTGACGCTGAGCCTCTACATGATCTGTCTTGGGCTCGGCCAAGTCGTCTTCGGCCCGATTTCCGACAGGATCGGCAGGCGCCCGGTGCTGATCGGTGGCGCGCTTTTGTTTTCAGGCGCTTCCTTTCTGCTCGCCAGCACCTCGCTGGCCGCTGTCTTCGTCGTCCTGCGCGTCGTGCAGGCCATTGGTGCGTCCGCCATTCTCGTTGCAACCTTCGCAACGGTTCGCGACGCCTATGCGCAAAGAGCCGAAAGTGCCGTCATTTACGGCCTGTTCAGCTCGATGTTGGCTTTCGTGCCGGCGTTGGGGCCGGTTGCCGGTGCGTTGATTGCCGACAATTTCGGCTGGCGGGCGATCTTCCTGACGCTCGGAGTCCTGGCCACGGCAGCTACCCTCAACGCATGGCCGAAATGGCACGAAACCCGCCCCTCGAATGGCGATACCAGGCGAATGGCGCTTCGACCCATTCTCTCCAGTCTTGCCTTCTGGACCTACACGCTTGCATTCAGTGCCGCCATGGGCGCCTTCTTCGTGTTCTTTTCGACTGCGCCACGGGTGCTCATGGATCGCGCCGGTTTTTCACAGTTCGGCTTCAGTCTAGCTTTCGCCACCGCGGCGCTGGTGATGATCGTCACCACCCGCTTCGCCAGAAGGTTCATTGCAAGCTGGGGCATCGCCGGCAGTGCCATCAGGGGCATGGCGATGCTGCTGTTCGGCGCGGCGCTATTGGCAGTGGGGCAACTGTTCGCACAGCCGTCCTTCGCGACATTTATCTTGCCGATGTGGGTCGTTGCCGTGGGTATCGTCTTCATCGTCTCAGTCACCGCAAACGGTGCACTCGAGGCGTTTGGCGATGTCGCGGGAACCGCAGTCGCACTCTACTTCTGCATCCAGAGCCTTGTCGTCGGCATCTTCGGCACGTTGTTCGTCGTCCTGCTCGGCGGAGACACGGCGTGGCCGCTGGTCGCCTACTGTTCGGTCATGGCGACGCTCACACTAAGCGCACTGAGGCATTTGCAGAAACGCCAAACCGAATAGACTGGACAGATGAGAAGCCTGGGCGGTTGGCGCAGGCTTCTCATCGTTGTCAGCGCGACGCCGCACACACCTCCCGCACACAGTCGCGCAACCAGCGTTGCGCCGGATCGGCATCGA
>NZ_RZRP01000257.1:0-7416 GCF_003997795.1 Mesorhizobium sp. M7A.F.Ca.US.005.03.2.1
GTCGCCGATACGGTCGATGCCATGGAAGACGGTAGGCTGAAGCTGTTTGGCCAGGAAATCCATCTTCTGGGCCGCCCCTGGCAGGAAAGCCGCCATGTCGAAGTCTTGGCCAGGCTCGCCGCACGCAACGGCCGGCTGGTGCCACCCGGCGAGTTCATTCCGGTGGCCGAGCGGTTCGGCATCGCGTCGCGGCTCGATCGCTGGATCATCCGCACCGCGCTGTCGCGGCATGGTGCCGCCTTGCGTTCGGGGGCGCTGACGCTTGGCTTCAATCTGTCGGCGCAGACGCTGAGCGATCCGCAGCTTTGGGACTTCGTCGACAGCGTCATAGAAGAAACCGGGGCGCCGCATTCGGGCATCGGCTTCGAGATCACCGAAACCGCCGCCGTCACCAATTTCGATGCCGCCGAACAGTTCGTGCGCAAGGCGCGCGAGCGGCGCTGCCGGGTCGGCCTCGATGATTTCGGAGCCGGCATGAGCTCGTTCGAATATCTCCGGCGGTTCCCCGTCGACACGATCAAGATCGACGGTTCCTTCATCGAGCACATCACGCAAAGCCGCTTCGACCGCGAGATCGTGCTGGCCATCACCAGCATTGCCCGTAGCCTCGGTTGCGACGTGGTCGGTGAGAAGATCGAACGGCAGGACACGCTGGCCATGTTGAGCGACATGGGGGTCGCCTTCGGCCAGGGATTTTTGCTGCACCGGCCGGAGCCGCTCGAGCGAATTGTCGCGCGCGCAACCAAGGGAGCGACGGCCCGCAAGGCATCGTGATCCGGGTGCGGCGAGTTTCAGGCCAGGCCGGACTGGCCTGAAACTCGACACTTTCTATCCGGTTCGCCGCGCCGTCGATTGCGGGAACTCCAGCACTCCAGCCTCGGGTCGCCTGTGCTGCGCCTCCGTCACCGCTTCGATCAACAGATCGAGCGCGTCACAGGCGGCACGGCTCGTCTCGTCATTGCCTTGCAGATAATGATAGGCGCGTTCGAGGTGGATGCGGGCGGCTGAAAAATCGCTGGTCAATGGTCCCTCCATGATCCCGCCCTAAAAAGAGCTTGCCGGAGACGAGGGAACGCCGGGTAAATATCCACAAGCGGCTTTTATTCAAATGCCGCCGAATGTTGTGAGCAGGCGCGCGGCGTTGAAGCTGCCGATCTCCCCTACGAGGGGGAGATTGGCAGTTTCAACGCCGCACAGCTACACTGCGGCCCCTTGCGCAAGGTGACATCGATGATCGTCCAGGCCTGCATCAACGGCGCGCGTCCGCGCGATTTCCACCCGAAGCTGCCGCTGACCGCCGAGGCAATGGCCAGCGATGCGGCAGCCTGCGTCGCCGCTGGAGCGGCCGAACTGCATATCCATCCGCGCGGCACCGACGGACGCGAAAGCCTGGCAGCCGTCGACGCCACGGTGCTGGCGGTGCGCCGGACCTGCCCGGGAACACTGGTTGGCGTGTCGACCGGCGCCTGGATCGAGAACGACGTCGAGCGGACCCGCGCGGCGATCGCCGGCTGGCGAGACCTGCCTGACTATGCTTCGGTCAACCTGTCCGAACCGGATGCGCCCGCCGTGATGGAGTTGCTGCGCCAGCGTGGTGTAGGCATCGAGACGGGGCTTGCCGTCGTCGCCGATGCCGAGCGCTTCGTAGCGCTTCCCGGCCACAACCAGGTGCTGCGCAATCTGATCGAGATCGACATCCCCGATCTGTCCGCTGCACTCGATGAAGCGCATGGCATCGCCGCCGTACTCGAGCGCGCCGGGGTACGGCAGCCGATCCTGCTGCATGGCGTCGACACGACTGTCTGGCCCCTCGTCGAGCTTGCGCATCGCCAGCGCTGGTCGACACGGGTCGGTCTGGAAGACGGCAAGACGCTCGCCGATGGCAGGACGGCCAAGGACAATGCGGAAATCGTCGCTGCCGCCGTGGCGATCTTTCGCGGTGCGCCCGTCGTTGCCTCATAGGCAAGCGGCTTGACGTCTCCGTGCGTGCGAAGGTCTCACGACAAAGGTCGTCGCTCTCCAGCATCCAGCAACCATTGCCGCACGGCTTGCGTCGGCTCGGGATGGCGCTGTTTTCTCGGCATCACGACATAAAAATCCTGCGTGCCGCGCATTTCGCCGCTGACGGGCTGAACCAGACGGCCGGCGGCGAGGTCGGCGGCGACGAGAAAGCGGCTGGCCAGCGCAATGCCCTGGCCGGCCACCGCCGCGTCGATGGCGAGGCCGGTCTGGTTGAAGCGCATGCGTTTGAGTTCGGTCGTCATCTTCAGGCCGACCGCCTTTTCCGTGAATTCCGGCCACAGATTGTGGGCATCGTGCAGCAGTACGTGGTGCTGGATTTCGGAGGCCGCGATCTCGATCGCGCCGGCCGGCAGCAGGGCCGGGCTGCACACGGCGACGATCTGCTGGGGAAACAGCAGGTCGACGACCAGCCCGGCGCCGAAGGGTGGGCGGCCCTGCCTGACCGCGATGTCGACGCCATCGGCCTGGAAGCTCGACAGGCTTTCGCTGGCCAGTACGCGCAGGTCGACCAGCGGGTGGTGCGCGACGAAGTCGTGCAGTCTCGGGATAAGCCATTTGGTGGCGAAACTCGGCGTCACGCTGATCGTCAGCCGCGCCGGCTCGGGACGAAGCAGCAGCGTCGCCTCCGAGATCAGGTCGAAGGCGCGGCGGATGTTGGGGACATAGGCGCGGCCCTCATCGGTCAGCGCCAGGCCGCGCGGCAGCCGCTCGAACAGCTTCGTGCCGAGATCGGCCTCCAGCCCGCGAATGTGCTGGGCGACCGCCCCTTGCGTGACGTTGAGCTCTTCGGCCGCGATGCGGAAGTTGAGATGACGCGCCGAGGCTTCGAAGGCGCGCAGCGCATTCAACGGCGGCAAGCTGAGGAAGGTTTCGGGCATGCAGTAGTTTTTCTACAGGTTGATTTCAGGCATTCTGGTTCGAACCGACGGGGAAAACCAGCTATATCGACGCTCAACTCCCGAAAACACCGCTTGCGGTGCCCGCAAACCCTGAGAGGAAAATCCGATGAGTGTAGAAAAAGTAGCTGTGGTGGTGGCCGGCGGCAGCGGCATGGGGGCGGCGGCGGCCAAGCGGCTGGCGGCGGACGGCTTCAAGATTGCCATTCTTTCCTCTTCGGGCAAGGGCGAGGCGCTGGCCAAGGAGCTTGGCGGGCTCGGCGTCACCGGCTCCAACCAGTCGAACGACGATCTGCACCGCCTCGTCGACCTGACGCTGGAGCGCTATGGCCGCATCGACGTGCTGGTCAACAGCGGCGGCCACGGGCCGCGTGCGCCGATCCTCGAGATCACCGACGAGCAATGGCACACCGGCATGGACGTCTACCTCCTCAACGTCATCCGGCCGGTGCGCATCGTGGCGCCCCAGATGGTCAAGCAGAAGGGTGGGGCCATCATCAACATCTCGACGGCCTGGGTGGTCGAGCCGAGCCCGATGTTCCCGACGTCCGCCGTGTTCCGAGCCGGCGTTGCCGCCTACACCAAGATCTTCGCCAACACCTATGCCGCCGACAATGTGCGCATGAACAATGTGCTGCCCGGCTGGATCGACAGCCTGCCGGCCACCGAAGAACGCCGCGACTCGGTGCCGATGCAGCGCTACGGGACTTCGGAAGAGGTCGCCGCGACCATCGCCTTCCTGGCGTCGGAGGGCGCCGGCTACATCACCGGCCAGAACATCCGGGTCGACGGCGGCATTATACGCGCTATTTGAGGGCGTCGGCCGGGAGGGGATTCCGGCATCTCACCCCAAGGAGCAAATAATGCGGCTTTTGATACTCGGCACCGGCTGGATGGCGCAGGAACATGCCCGGCGCTTCAGCGCCATCGAGGGCGTCGACATTGTCGGCGCAGTCGATGTCGATCCGGCGCGGGTTGGCGAGTTCGCCGACAGCTTTGACATTCCCAACCGCTTTACCGCGCTGGAGGAGGCGCTGGCATGGGGCGAGTTCGACGCGGTGGCCAATGTCACGCCCGACCGCATCCACCACCCGACCACCATGGCGCTGATCGCCGCCGGCAAGCCGGTGCTGTGCGAAAAGCCGCTGGCCGAAAACTTCGGCAAGGCGACCGAGATGGCCGATGCCGCCGAGGCTGCCGGCATCGTCAACATGGTGAACCTCACCTATCGCAATGTGGCCGCGCTGCAGAAAGCGCGCCAGATGGTGCAAGCGGGCGAGATCGGCACCGTCAGGCATGTCGAGGCGTCCTATCTGCAGAGCTGGCTGGTGTCGAAATTCTGGGGCGACTGGCGCACCGATCCGAAATGGCTGTGGCGGCTGTCGCGCGGCCACGGTTCCAATGGCGTGCTCGGCGATGTCGGCATCCACATCCTCGATTTCGCCAGCTATGGCGCAGCCGTCGACATCGACCATGTATTCTGCCGGCTGCGCGCCTTCGACAAGGCGCCCGGCAACCGCATCGGCGACTACGGACTCGACGCCAATGACAGCTTCGCCATGACGCTGGATTTTTCCAACGGCGCCTTCGGCGTGGTGCATGCCAGCCGCTGGGCAACAGGCCATCTCAACGAACTGCGTCTGCGCATCTATGGCGAGAAGGGCGGCATCGAAGTGGTGCACAATCTCGACGGTTCGACGCTCAAGGCATGCGTGGGGGAGAATGTCGAGAACGCCATATGGGAAGAGCGCGACCCCGGCACGGTGGAGACCAACTACCAGCGTTTCACTGACGCGGTGCGCACGGGCGTGCAGGCCGAACCGTCCTTCCGCCATGCGGCCGAATTGCAGAAGGTGCTGGATCTGGCCGTGGTGTCGGACGAGAAGCGGGCGGAGCTGAGAGCGAACGCGGAAACGCGGTGAGGGCTCGCACCTCGCGCCCATACCGCAGTAGCTGGAAGGGGCCGAGTTCTGTCAGACTCCCCTCTGCCCTGCCGGCCATCTCCCTCGCAAGGGGGGAGATCGGCAGCTTCAATTGCTGCTCCTGGTAAGTCATCAGTGCCCGCCTCCTGATCCGTGTCAGGTGGCTTCAGGGGCCGGTCACGAGCGAAAAAACCAGTTTCTGCAAATTCCCGCCATTGCCGAATTCGATACGGTCGAAGTCGCGGCTTGCCTGCACCCGCGCCTTCGAGATCGCGTCGAGCCGCTTGACCACCTCGGCCCTGGTCTTGCTGCATTCGGGATCGTCGGCGACGGTCAGGCCGTCCGTCGCGGCTTGGATGTCGTGGACCATCTGGACCATGCTGGCGCCATGCACCTTCTCATGGGCGGCGACGCCGGCGATGAAGGTGTCCCAGTTCTTCTGGACGGCCGGCGGCAGGGAGCGGGAGGGTTTCGGCAAAGTGTAGGTGACGATCAGCTTCGGCCGCCCGGCCGTCAGCACGCAGTCCTTGCCGCTGGGCTTGTAATCCCTTAGCCCCCAGGTCAGCTTGAAATTGGTGTAGGCGATGGCGCGGGCAATGCCGAGCTTTGGCCCTTTCTCGCCGATCGAGCGGTAGAGTTCGGCGCCGGACTGGCCCGAGATCGCGTAGGGCTCGATCTTCTCGACCGGCTTCCACTCGGCATGAGCGGTGAGCGGCAAGGCCAGCAGGGCGGCAAAGGACAGACACAGGCGAATGCAGGCTCTCAATCCAACTCTCCGCGAAACAGGACCGGCTGCCGCAAGGGGCAATGCCATCGGATCGCTTTTTCCTATATGCTGGCGACGGGCGCTGCAAATGCCCTGAAGGCAGTCAATTGGGGGAGCCATGAGAGTTGCACATCTCGTCGTCGCCGGTGCGGTAGCGGTCCTGCAGGCCGCGCAACCGGCGTTTGCCGCGTCGTGCGGCGGCTGGAGCGCCAGGATGGAGGAAGACGAGGGCGGCAGCGTGCTGACGGCCTCGGTCTGCGGCGGGCCGAAAGGCGATGCGTATCTGATGCTGACCTGTTTCGACACGCCGGTGCTGAGCTACGATCTCGGCGCCAACGGCCAGCAATTGGAGCCTGGCATCAGCGGTTCGTTCGCGTTCAAGGCCGACGGCAAGACGGTAACTAAGGCGCTGCAGCTGGAGGCCATGTACAACTACTTCGTGGTCAACCTGGCGAAAGCCGATCCGCTGCTCGACCTGTTGCGCGGCAAGGGCGATGTGTCGGTCAGTTCAGCCAAATATGGCGAGATCAGCTTTCCGCTGAAGGGTTCAAGCGCGGCCATCGGCAAGGTGCTGGCGCAGTGCGGCAAGGCCCAGCCCGCCGATGGGGATTGAGGACTTCGTCATCCGAGGGCCTCCGAGACGGAGCTGCGCTCCTGCTTCGCCCTAGGATTGTTTGAGCAGGATCAGGTAGTTTGGCGGCCGGGACTGCGGCCCATCACCCCACCCAGTCGTACCGTCGCGGCCATCAGTTCCTCGTCCGAAAACCCGGAAAAACCCAGCACCAGGCCTTGCCGGGACGCCCCGCCGATGAACATCGAGGACAAGGCCCTGGCGCCGACACCTGCCGCCTTCGCCGCCTCGACGATCGCCGTGTCCGGCCCGGCGTGCTTCAGCGTCGCCATCAAGTGCAGCCCCTGTTCGGGCACGGTTACTTCGAGGGCATCGCCGCAATGCGTCTCGAGGCCGGCGACCAGCACGTCGCGCGCGGCTTGCACCCGGCGGCGCACGCGCCTGAGATGCGCGGCGAAATGGCCCTCGTTCAACAGGTCGGTCAGCGCGCCTTCGGCCAACGTCGAGGGGAAGCGGTCGGAGCGCGCCCTGACCGCCATGACGGCATCGAGCAGCGCTTCGGGCACCACGACATAGCCGATGCGCAGGCCGGGGAAGAGGATTTTCGAGAAGGTGCCGAGATAGGCGACACGGCCCGAGCCGTCCATGCCCTGCAGCGAGGTCAGCGGCGGGCCGGCATAGCGGAACTCGCTGTCGTAGTCGTCCTCGATGATCCAGGCATCGTTGCGCCGCGCCCAGTCGAGCAAAGCGAGACGGCGGCGCATCGTCATCGTCACGCCGAGCGGATATTGATGCGAGGGCGTGACATAGGCCGCGCGCGCCTTGGAGCACAGGCTTTCGCCGATCTCGGGATCGAGCCCTTCCGCGTCGACGGGTACGCCAAAAACCCTGGCCCCGCTGCCGGCCAGCACGGCGTGCGCCATGGGATAGCAGGGGTTTTCGATCCAGACGGCATCGCCGGGACGAAGTGCTGCACGCACCAGGAGATCGAGCCCCTGCTGTGTGCCCGACGTCAGCACGATCTGGCCGGCGTCGCAGCGCACGCCGCGTGCGGTCCTGAGATAGGTGGCAATTGCCGTGCGCAGCGGCAGGCCGCCGCGCGGATCGCCATAGCGGAAATGCTCCGATCCGGGGCGGGTGAGGTGGCGCGACAGAAGGATGCGAAACATATCAAGCGTGCGCGGATCGGAGACCGCAACGCCAAGGCCGCAAGGTAGCGACGCCGCGACCTCGATCTCC
>NZ_RZRP01000258.1:0-7413 GCF_003997795.1 Mesorhizobium sp. M7A.F.Ca.US.005.03.2.1
AGCTACATCCATGCAGTCGGCGTGCCGTTCCGCCCGCGTGACGGCTCGCCGCTGGTTGCCATCACCTGCGGCGGCATCGGCGAGATCATCACCGAGGACCGCGCGCATGCCGAGATCGGACCGGCGCTGGTGGCGATGGTGAAAGCACTGGGCGACCAGCTCGAGGGAATTCCCGTGTAATCCCGGCACGGGATTGGCCCAGACGATCGGGCTGCATGCCGGCTTGAACTTGCCTGGTGGTGGCAGCACAGTCGCCGCCGATGGCATGGCGCTCGCGTTGTCAGTCCATCGGGTTCGGGTGACGGGGGGAGATCGGATGCCGATGAGTTTTGCAGGACGGTTCAGCGACCGGGTGGCGGTCATCACCGGTGGCGCATCGGGCATTGGTCTGGCGGTGGCGCAGAGGATTGTCGAAGAAGGCGGACGGGTTTCGGTCTGGGATCGCGATCCCGCCCAGATCGAACAGGCCAAGGCCGTCATCCCCAGTCTTCACGGCATCGCTATCGACGTTGCCGATGCCGCAGGCGTGGAGCGCGCTGCCCGGTCAACGCTCGAAGCGCTTGGCGGTGTCGATATCCTGGTCACCAGCGCGGCGATCACCGGGCCGAACATGACGACCTGGAACTATTCGGCGGAAGATTGGCAGAAGGTCATCGACATCAACATCAACGGCGTCTTCTACTGCAACAAGGCGCTCGTGCCGCACATGCTCGAGCGCAACTATGGCCGCATCGTCAACATCGCCTCGATCGCCGGCAAGGAAGGCAATCCCAACGCCTCCGCCTACAGCACGTCCAAGGCCGCGGTAATCGGCCTGACCAAGTCGCTCGGCAAGGAACTGGCCAAGACCGGGGTGACGGTCAATTGCGTCACGCCGGCGGCCGTGCGCACCGCGATCTTCAAGCAGATGAGCCAGGAGCACATCGACTTCATGCTGTCCAAGATACCGATGGCGCGCTTTGGCGAGGTCGACGAGGTGGCGGCGCTGATCTGCTGGATCGCCTCGGAAGAGTGTTCGTTCACGACGGCCGCCGTGTTCGACGTTTCCGGCGGCCGCGCCACCTACTGAGGCAGAACGAATCTCAATTCCACGTGACGGTGCAACGGATGGAGCATGCGGGCGTATAGTTGGACGCCTCGAATCGACAAGTCGCGACAAGGTAGCGGGAACCATGACACGGAATGCAGCCGTCAGGCGGGAGTTTGCTACTTTTGCTTAGAGCCGAATCTGCCGCACTGTCCGACGATGAGCTTCTGGACCGCTATCAGCGCGCCGCCTTCGATTACTTCCTCGATAACGTGAACCCCGAAAACGGACTGGTCGCCGACACATCGCGGCCAAATTCGCCGGCCAGCATCGCTGTCGTCGGCTTCGCGCTGTCCAGCTATCCGATCGGCGTCGAGCGCGGTTGGATGACGCGCGATGCCGCCGCGAAGCTGACGCTGGCCGCGCTGCGTTTCTTCTCGACCAGCCGGCAAGGCAATAGCGACGACGTCACCGGCCATAAGGGTTTTTACTACCATTTCCTCGATATGCGGACCGGCCTGCGCGTCTGGCGCTGCGAACTGTCGATGGTGGATACGGCGTTGCTGATATCAGGCATGCTGGTGGCGAGCGCTTATTTCTCCGGTGACGATGACGAGGAAGCCGAAATCCGCCAACTGGCCGAGGCGCTCTACCGGCGCGTCGACTGGCGGTGGGCACAAGGTTCAAGCCCGACCCTGCGGCAAGGCTGGAAGCCAAAGAGCGGCTTTCTGCACTATGGCTGGGAGGGCTACAACGAAGCGACGATCCTCTACGTGCTGTCGATGGCCTCGCCTGACAGTCCAACCTCGGATAACAGCTACGAGGGCTGGACGGCGACCTATCAGTGGGAAAACATCTACGGCTACGACGTGCTGTATGGCGGCCCATTGTTCATGCACCAGTTCTCGCA
This sequence comes from Mesorhizobium sp. M7A.F.Ca.US.005.03.2.1, assembly GCF_003997795.1. Classification (NCBI taxonomy): domain Bacteria; kingdom Pseudomonadati; phylum Pseudomonadota; class Alphaproteobacteria; order Hyphomicrobiales; family Phyllobacteriaceae; genus Mesorhizobium; species Mesorhizobium sp. M7A.F.Ca.US.005.03.2.1. The sequence goes on from NZ_RZRP01000258.1 coordinate 1,938, forward strand.
TGCCTGGATCGATTTCGCCGGCATCCGCGACGCCTTCATGCGCGAGAAGAACTCGGACTATTTCGAAAACAGCCGCCGCTCGACCTATCTGCATCGCGACTATGCGCGCCACAACCCTTACGGCTATGACGGCTATGAAGAGAACCTTTGGGGACTTTCGGCGGGCGACGGGCCGGGCGGCTTCCGCACCAGCGTGGAGCGACAGCGCCGGCGGTTTTCCGGCTATGCCGCGCGCGGCGCTCCGTTCGGGCCCGATGACGGGACGATCGCCCCTTGGTCCTATCCGGCATCACTGCCTTTCGCGCCGGAGATCTGCCTGGCGGCGCTGCGCCATCTCGGTGATCGCTACCCCGAGGTGATCGACAATTTCCGGCTGCCGAGCGGCTTCAATCCGACATTGGCGAACCGGCGTAAATTCGGGAGGCACGGCTGGGTGTCGGAAGGCCACTATGGGCTGGATCAGGGTATCGTGGTGATGATGATCGAGAACCATCGGTCAGGGCTGATCTGGAAGCTGATGCGATCCAATCAGCATATCCGTCGCGGTCTGCACAAGGCCGGATTCAATGGCGGCTGGCTGTCTCAGCCGGCAAGCCCGGCGTCAGGTGGCGGCAATGTCGCGTGACCGGACCAGGACCACCGCCTTCCCCGTCGACAGCAACGACATCAGTCTGATCGCGAGCGCCCATCCGCCGCACTGGAAGAACCCGCAGCCGGACGGTCCCTACAACCTCGTCGTCATCGGTGCCGGGCCGGCTGGGCTGACTGCCGCCTACGAAGCGGCCGGCCTCGGCGCAAAGGTCGCGCTCATCGAGCGCAATCTGATCGGCGGAACTTGCGTCAATGTCGGTTGCATCCCGTCCAAGTCGATCATCCGCACCGCAAGGCTTTATGCCGACATGCGCGATGCCGAGAATTTCGGCGGCGACATGCCGGACCGTCTTCACGTCGACTTTCCGCGCGCCATGACGCGGATGCGGCAGATCCGGCAGCGGATCAGCCGCGCGGATGCCGCCGATAGGCTGGTTTCCGAAGGCATCGACCTTTATTTCGGCGAAGCGCTGTTTTCCGGACCGGACGCTGTCACGGTCGCCGGACAAACCTTGCGTTTCAGGAAGGCGCTGATCGCGACAGGCGCGCGCCCGAGGCTGCCGACGATTCCAGGCCTTGCCGAGGCCGGCTATCTCAGCAACGAGACCATGTTCGAGCTCACGGAGTGCCCGAAGCGGCTTCTGGTCATTGGCGGCGGACCGCTCGGCTGCGAGGCGGCGCAGGCCTTCTGCCTGCTCGGTGCCAACGTCATCCTGGCGCAACGGGAACCGATGTTCCTGCCCGGCGAGGAACGCGACGCCGCCCAGATCCTTTCGGACGCGCTGGCGCGCGAAGGTGTCGAGGTTCGCCTCAACACCGAGGTGGTAGCGGTGCGAACGGAAGGCGGCAAGAAGCTCGCCGACCTGGTGTGCGACGACATCACGACAACGATTTCCGTCGACGAGATCATCACCGGCATCGGCCGATCGCCCAATGTCGACGGCCTCGACCTGGAAAACGCCGGGGTGGCATACGATGCCGACGGTATCAAGGTGGACGATTATCTCCGCACCACAAATCCGCACATCTATGCGGCGGGCGATGTCTGCCTCGCCTACAAATTCACCCACACCGCCGAGGCCACAGCTCGCATGGTCGTGCGCAATGCCCTGTTTCTCGGACGTAGGAAACTGAGCGAGCTGGTCATTCCGTGGTGCACCTACACCGATCCGGAGATCGCCCATGTCGGCCTCTATCCGGCGGAGGCGCGCCAGAACGGCATCCCGGTCAAGACTTATACGGTGCTGATGCACGATGTCGCCCGGGCGGTCATGGACGGCGAGGAGGAGGGTTTCGTCAAAATCCACGTCAGGGAAGGGTCCGACCGCATCCTGGGCGCCACGGTCGTCGCCAGCCATGCCGGTGAGATGATCAATGCGGTGTCGCTGGCCATCAAATCGGGCATGGGATTGCGTGCGCTGGCCGACGTCATCCATCCCTTCCCGACGCAGGCGCTAGGCATAAAGATGGCCGGCGACGCCTATCGGCGGACAAGGCTCACCTCATCATGGAAGCATCTGGCTGGCCGCTGGTTGGCGTGGTCCAGGCGATGGTGACATTCCGGCAGCCTGCCGCAGCTGGTGCATCGGACATTCGGCGACGATGCGGCGCTTGACGAAAGCCTCGTCGACCATCTCGGATATCCGCCAAACGTCGACGCCATCCAGAGGTTAGCCGGCTCTATATTTCCGCGGATCCTGCGGGCCCTGCCGACCGCAACTCCAATTTCGTGGCTGCCCTGTCAGAGTGCGTGCAGAAGTTCTTGCCGAATGGGCTCGAGATAGGTTTGCGGATGCAAGCGTCCCCAAACATGGTCGCGCTCGGTCAGATGCTTAGCCTGCTCTATCCAGCGCCTTGGCGCATCGGGGTCCCTGACCTCATGCCAGTCGTCGACGATAATGACCGGCAGACCCTGATAGAGCGGGTCGAGCGGCGAGGTCTTGGTGACGACGATGCAGCCGAGATAGAACAGCTCCCATGTCCTATGGCAGTCCAGGCCGTTGCCTTCGGTGGACAGCACAAGCGGGTATTGCGAGTACAGTTGCCAGATCGAGCGCTGCGAGACGCGTTTCGCCAGGAAATCGACATGCGGACATCCGCGCAGGGCATCAAGCAGTTCCCGGCGCTGTCTCGAGCCATTGCTGATGCTGAAATCAGAGAACAGTCTGGGCGGGCGGCGGTCCACATGATCCTGCCGGGCGCGTATGATTTCCAGTTGCTTCACAAGCCCTTCCGGCGTGGCGAAGGACCGAGGCGTGTGAAGATCGAGCCCGATCGGGAAAGGCTTGACCCTGGGGTGAGTGCCGTCACAATTCTGGCTGTACCAGGAGACCAGGAAGGGGTTGGCGAGAAGCTGGTCGACGGTGTCCTTCGCCAGATCCGACGGCACCGAAGCATCGCCATCGGTCGTCAGCAGCGTGAACGGTGCCGTGATCGTCGGCAACACGATCCTGACGAACGTGTCGAGATCACAGGTTTGCGCATCCCTGGACAAGGTGCTCAGACGCAGCCAGACGATGCCATGTGCGCCGCTGTAATGCTGGCGGAAAAATGCCTCGCTCTGTGTCGATGCGGTTGACGCGTTGCGATACCAGCGCGGCCCGGCGAAATCGCAGAAATGTCCGATCCCCTGCGACCACAGCACGGGCGGAACGCCAAGAAATCTCAGCGCCCTGGAATAGACGGCTCTTTTGACTGCCCTTCGCAACCTGCCCATGGGCAACTCCTAGCGCGGATGCCAATACCGTTGCAACGTGCTGCCCGACATATTCGCCTTGAGCGGAACATAGGCCAAAAGTTTCCCCGCAATACCCATTCCGGCTCCGGAGAACCCAACTTACGACAGGCGCAGCCGCCGGCGAGGCAGGCGGCGATCTACAGACTTGATTATGACAAAGGTCGAAGGGCTTGCGGTCGGCGCAGGCCGCACGTCTCAATCGTGCAATTCCCGCGATATCGGCGGCCCCACCGAAAAGCCGGAGAATGTGACCTCGAAGCCCTCGCGTTGCGGCGAACAGCACATCATGCCGACATCGACCGTCCTGGAGATCGGAAAGTAGGCAAGCCGCACAGGCTTCCAGTGGCCGTCGGAAGCATCGAGATACTGGACACGGATCGTTTCGGCGTGACGGGTCAGCCGGATCCTGACGCCGCCCGGACCGGCATGAATGGCGACCAGCGACCAGTCTGACGTGTCGTTGGTGACCACGACGGAGAAATAGGCAAGGCCGTCGGTGTACTCGATACCGGCCTTGATCCAATGGGTTTCGCTGAGCCGCACCATCAGCCCCGCCTGATCATAAAGCACCTCGTAGTCGCCTTTGACGGTGACCTCGGCGGTGAAATCGCCTTCGACGGGCCGGTGCAGGAAGTGGCCATTGTCGCGCCAGAAACCGTAGAAGGTCTCGCGCCAGAAATCGGTCTCCTTGCCGGTGCGCACACGAACGCTGTCGCCGTCGATAGAATGGTGCGGCGGCGGGTTAAGCCAGGTCAGGTCCTGCACTGTCATCCTTCGCGCCGCTCCAATCCAGATGTGCATGGCGGGGTTGCCGGCGTGGCCGGCAGTGACCGATCAGCCCGGCTGATCGGTCGACGGCTGATCAGCCCGCGAATGTATAGGCCGTCTTTACCGTGGTGTAGAACTCCGCCGCATAGTGGCCCTGCTCGCGCGGCCCATAGCTCGAACCCTTGCGGCCGCCGAAGGGAACATGGAAATCGACACCCGCCGTCGGCAGGTTGACCATCACCATGCCGGCCTCCGAATTGCGCTTGAAGTGCGTGGCATGCTTGAGGCTCGAGGTGCAGATGCCGGAGGTCAAGCCGAAGGGCGTGTCGTTGGCGACGGAAAGCGCCTCGTCATAGTCCTTGACGCGAATGACGCTGGCGACAGGCCCGAAAATCTCCTCGCGCGAACTGCGCATGGCGTTGGTCGCCTCGGTCAGCAACGCCGGCTGCAGGTAGAAGCCCGGCGTCTTGCGGTCGAGCCGCTCGCCACCGAAGGCGAGCGTGGCACCTTCCCTGACACCGATGGCGATATAGTCCTCGTCCTGCTTCAGCTGCGTCGCGTCGACGACAGGACCGATCTGGGTCTGCGCGTCGAGCGCATCGCCGATGACCAGTTTGCTCATGCGATCCTTGAGGGCGTCGACGAAGCGGTCGTGAATGCCGTCAGCCACAATCAGCCTGGACGAGGCGGTGCAGCGCTGGCCGGTCGAGAAGAAGGCACCGTTGAGCGCGCAATCGACGGCGATCGCGAGGTCGGCATCGTCGAGCACGACCAGCGGGTTCTTGCCGCCCATTTCAAGCTGGAACTTGCGCATGTGTTCGATGCTTGCCGCAGCGACGCGCTTGCCGGTGCCGACCGAGCCGGTGAAGCTGATGGCGTTGACATCGGGACTGTCGAGCATCGCCTGACCGACGACCGAGCCCTTGCCCATGACGAGATTGAGCACGCCCTTCGGCAGGCCGGCGCGATGCAGGATGTCGACGATGGTCCAGGCGCTCTCGGGAACTAGCTCCGCAGGCTTGAAGACGACGGTGTTGCCGTGTGTCAGCGCCGGGGCGATCTTCCAGGCCGGAATAGCGATCGGAAAATTCCACGGCGTTATGATGCCGACCACGCCGACCGCCTCGCGCGTCATCTCGACGCCGACGCCCGGCCGCACGCTCGGCACGACCTCTCCGGTCAAACGCAACGTTTCGCCGGCAAAGAAGTCGAATATCTGGGCGGCGCGAATTGTCTCGCCGATGCCTTCGGCCAGCGTCTTGCCTTCCTCTCGCGCCAGATTGCGGCCGATCTCGTCCTTGCGCGCCAGAATCTCGTCGGAGGCCTTTTTCAACACCGCGTGACGCGCCAGCGGACCGGAGCGGGACCAAGCCGGGAACG